>JAICPS010000550.1 GCA_025929715.1 Anaerolineae bacterium
GCGCTATCTTCACTTTCGCAGGCCCTGCGCCGCTGGTCCGAGGAGATGGAACCGCCCCCGCGCCCGCCTCGCCCACCTGAAGCCGCCTCAGCTAGCAGTCGGCCGCCCCGGCGTAAGCTGGAGATCATCGACCAGGCTCCCCGGCGGCCAAGCCCGCCTGCACCGTCCGGACAGCGCGATCCGCGCCTGCCTGACCTCCAGATGTTGGAGCAGGGCGCCGTCGTCAGCATGACGGACGACGAAATTCAAGCCAAGCGCGAAATCATCGAGCAGACCCTGCTCGATTTCGGCCTGCAGGGCGAAGTGACCGAGATTCGCCGCGGCCCCTCGGTGACGCAATTTGGCGTTACACCCGGTTACCTCGATTCAACCGGCCCCGACGGCGAACCGCTGCGCAAGAAAGTGCGCATCAGCCAAATTGCTGCCCTGCAAAAGGACCTTGCGCTGGCCCTGGCGGTCACCCGCCTGCGCATCGAGGCGCCAGTTCCCGGCCGCGGCATCGTGGGCATCGAGGCGCCCAACGCGAGCGCCAGCGTCGTGCGTCTGCGCACGGTTCTCGAATCGCCGGCCTTCACCCGCCTGCACTCGCCCCTGGCGGTAGCTCTGGGACAGGGGGTTTCCGGAGCGCCGCTGGCCATCGACATTGCGCGCATGCCCCACCTGCTCATCGCGGGCACCACCGGCTCGGGCAAGTCGGTACTGCTCAATGCCTTCATTGCCTGTCTCGCCTTCCACAACACCCCCGAGCAGTTACAGCTGGTGATGATCGATCCCAAAAAAGTGGAGCTGATCCGCTTCAATGGCCTGCCGCACCTCCTGGGCAAGGTAGAAACGGACCACGACCGCGTCAGCGGCGTTTTGCGCTGGCTGATCGCCGAAATGGAGCGCCGCTATGAGATGTTTGCCACACTGGGGGCCAAGAGTCTTGACGTCTACAACCAGAAGGTGCTGCGGCGGGGCGACGCCAACGCACTGCCGGTAATCGGCGTCTTCATCGACGAGTTGGCCGACCTGATGGCCATGTACGGCGAAGAAGTGGAGCGCGCGCTGTGCCGTCTGGCGCAAATGGCGCGCGCCACGGGCATCCACCTCGTCATCGCCACGCAGCGCCCCTCCACAGACGTCATTACCGGTTTGATCAAAGCCAATTTCCCCGCGCGCATCTCCTTTTCGGTCACCTCCGGCACCGACTCGCGCGTCATTCTGGACACGGTCGGGGCGGAGCAGCTGCTGGGGCAGGGCGATATGCTATATCTGTCGCCCGAGGCCGGCGAGCCGGTCCGCGTGCAGGGCTGTTTCGTCGGCGACAACGAAATCGAGCGCCTGGTCGCCCACTGGCAGCGCGCCATGCCCGACTTCGAGCGACAGGATGCGCCCTGGGAAGGGCTGCTAGCGCGCATGAACTTCATCGACGATAAAGACGAAATGCTCGAGGAAGCCATCGCCCTGGCACAGAAAGTAGACACTATCTCCACCTCGCTCATCCAGCGCCGCCTCCGCGTTGGTTTCCCTCGCGCCGCGCGCCTAATGGAAGCCCTCTACGACATGGGTCTGGTAGACGACCCCAAAGAAGGCGGCCGCACGCGGCGCACCTACGTAGACGAAGAAGACGATCCGCTGGACGAGTATCTGTCTTCGCGGGACGATTGATTTCCCAACCTAATCTCCTCCACCCCTGCCACCACTACATGCGCAAACCGCTCCAGGCTCCGCGCCTCGCCCGCCCCGCCTGAAACGCCAATACAGGCCGCGGCGCCTGCGTTGCGGCCGAATAGCATGTCGTTGGCGCTATCGCCGATCATTGCCAGGCGCGCCGGGATCGTGCCCAGCTCCGACGCCAACCGGCGCAGGCCGGCAGGGTCTGGTTTCGGCGGCAGACCATCGTCCGCGCATACCATGCTGGATACCTGACGTGCCACCCCCATTTGAACCAGCATCGCCTTCGTGAAAGCACGCTCGTCGTTCGTTGCTACCCCCACCAGCACGCCCGCCGCTCGCAAGCGCCGCAGCGTTCCGGCAACCTCGCCCCGCGGTTGGATCTCAGCAGCATCAGGGGGCGCGGCAAGGGTGTTTGCAGCGGCGCGCGTGACCAGCGGCCAACCTTCATGCCAGCCAAAGCCGTGCTGGAACAGGACGCCGGCAGCCAGGGCATATACGTCATTCGTCGTGGCGATGGCCAGCGGACCGTCGGGCACAAACGCCGCACTATGTGAATCATAGCCCAGCGCCCGATAAAGGGCAGCCGCCAGCTGCGGCCGCCCGGTCAAATTAGCCAGGCTCTGCACCCAGCGCACGGTGCGCGGCCCCCACAGCCGGTCAAAATCCACCAGCGTGCCATCCTTGTCAAAGACGACCGCGTCTACCTCAAAACGACGCCCCGCCGCAACGATCACAGCCAACAGGGCTCACCTCTTCCAGTCTCCAGTTCTGCAATCTCCGCGTCCTCTGCGCTCTCGGCGATAAACATTGCCAACGACTCACCCTCACACCGCAATACGGCTGGCCCCATCTTCTCCCGCCAAATGGCACGCCACGTAATGGCCCGGCTTCACCTGCCGAAACTCGGGCACGACGGTGCGGCACTCGTCGTAAGCCAGTGGGCAGCGGGTATGAAAGACGCAGCCCCTCGGCGCGTAGGCCGGACTGGGCACTTCGCCGCTGAGGATGATGCGCCTGCGCTTGCGCTCCAGCTTCGGATTGGGCACGGGTACAGCCGATATAAGCGATTGGGTATAGGGGTGCAGCGGCTCGCTGAACAGCGCCCGCCGCTCCGCCAGCTCCATGATCTTGCCCAGATACATCACCGCCACGCGATCCGAGATATGCTTCACCATGCCCAGGTCGTGGGCAATGAACAGGTAGGTCAGACCTAGCTGGCGTTGTAGTTTCAGTAGCAGGTTGACCACCTGAGCCTGAATAGAGACGTCCAGAGCGGAAATCGGCTCGTCGCAGACCACGAAGCGCGGATTTAAGGCCAGCGCGCGCGCAATATTAATGCGCTGCCGCTGGCCGCCCGAAAACTCGTGCGGGAAGCGACTGGCCCAGCGGTGGTTCAACCCCACCAGCTCCATCAGCTCCGCCACGCGCGCGCGCACCTCAGGCCCACTTTGCTCGCCGTGCAGGCGCAGCGGCTCGCCGACGATCTTGCCCACCGAGTGCCGCGGATTTAGCGAAGCTGCCGAATCCTGGA
>JAICPS010000403.1 GCA_025929715.1 Anaerolineae bacterium
CCGGGCCAGGCCGCTCTGCCAAGTGGCGACGCTTTGCTCCGCTGCCGGGCCCGGCGCGTGGCAAGGCCGGTGAGATAAAGGGCGCTGAACAGCTCTAGTTGCAGTAGCGGCATATCGCTGGGAAGCGCGATCGTGTGCGCGTCGCGCAGCGTAAGCACAGCGCGTGCGGCATCCAGGCGCAGGGGGCGGGCGGTGGCGGCGCCAAAGGTATCCAATAAACAACGCCGCGCCTGGCCCTGCATGTCCGCAGGTAGATCGTCCCACGTGGTATCGTGAATGAAGTCAGGAACCGGCATCGCGCTCCTTACTGCTTTCGAGCGCTAGCAGCAGCGCCTCGCCACAGAGCAGCAGGTTAAGATCGTGCGCGGCCTCTATGATTGTCTGCCATAAATAAGCGCCCAGAGAACGCGCGCCGACGATGGCGTACGCCCGCTGTCGCGCCGCATCGCAGCGGATCACGAGCTGCGCGGTCTTGGCCACGCTACTCTCGCGAGCGGTCAGATTGGGGAAGCTAGCAGGGTGGAAATCCAGGCCGCATAGTCTGCTAAGAAGCTCGGCAGCAGCAGGCCCTAGAAGCCATAGCTCGGCCTGCCCGTGGGTGACGTCGGTGATCGTGAGCAGTCCGTCTTCTTGCCGCATGGCCCTTGCCGTTGTCGATTCCAGCGTTGCCTCCAGGCCGGGCGGCGCACTGAGAAAATACCGATCATGGCGCAGACGATAGACGGCGCCCTGCGCGTGGACGGCGCCGCCGTTCACGGCAAGGTGTGGGACGTCCCACGCGCGCTCGACAACCGCCGAAGCCGCCGCGCCATCAACCAAAACTTTGGCTCGGGCCGAACGGTCAAGGAGCGCGACATCACGCGTCATTGCCGGAATACTCTTCTGCTCCCCGCCAAAAGCATCCACTACCAGCCAACCGCCAATGTCCACAAACGCTGCGCCCTGGCTGCGGGCAATGTCATAAATCGGTGTTTGCTTCTCAGCCATCATGTCCTTAGCTTTTCGCCCTTTGGATCATAAAAAGCCCCCTCATGAACCCGCGCCTGCACCAGGCGCCCGTCGTCGAGGCGAATGGTAAAGGGCTGCCCATCGACGACCATAGCTGCGGGCAGCCAGCACAGGCCGATGGCCTCTTGTAGGGTAGGACTGTAGCGGCTGGACGTAACGTGGCCAATGATCTGCAGTGCGCCATCGCCTTCCGGTTGTACGATCTGCAAGCCCTCGGCCGGGGGCGGAGCGCCATTCTCCATTTTGAAACCGGCCAGTCGTAGCGCCGGGCCTTGTTCAGAAACACGCGCCAGCGAGCGCCTTCCCAGGAAAGCGGGCTTGTCGAGCTTCACGGCCCAGGCCAAACCGGCGGCAAAAGGATCGGAGAGCGCGTCTGTATCCTGGCCTACAATGATGTGCGCCTTTTCAAGACGTAAAATGCGCTGCGCTTCTACGCCAAAGGGGCTGATGCCATGATCGGCGCCGGCTTCCAGGAGCGCTTCCCAAAGGAATTGCCCGTAACCGGCCGGACAGTGAATTTCGTAGGACAGCTCGCCGGTGAAGCCGATGCGCAGCACGCGACAGGGCACGCCGGCTATCTGCATCTGCCGAACGTGCATGTAAGGAAAGTGGTCGTTGCTCAGATCGTCCGGCGTAAGCCGCGAAAGAACGGCGCGCGATTGCGGACCGGCGAGATTAAAGGCAGCGTAGACGTCGCTAACGGGGGTCACGTGCACGCCGTCGCCCCAGCCGGATTGCGCCCACCACTGGATCCACTCGTAGACGGCTTCGGCGCCGGAGGAGGTCGTGGTCATGTAATATTCCTGCGGTTCGAGGCAGGCGGTCACGCCATCGTCGAGCACCACGCCCTCGTCGTTGCACATCAACCCATAGCGCACTCGTCCCGGCGAAAGTTTCTGCCAGCGATTGACGTAGAGGCGTTCCAGCAACTGGGGAGCGTCCGGTCCGGTCAGCCGGAACTTGCCCAGGGTGCTGACGTCGATGAGGCCCACCCGTTGGCGCACAGCCTGCACTTCGGCAGTCGGGTCACCGTAATGTTCGGGCCGCAGCCAAATGCCGGCCACCATCATGCGGGCGCCATGTTGGCGATGCCAGTCGTGGACCGGCGTCACTTTCACGGGCTCCATCTGCTGTCCTGCCAGCACGCCCAAAGAAACAGGCTTTGCCGGTGGCCGCGCCGTCGTCGTGCCGGTCTCAGCCACACTCCAGCCGTTGGCATGCGCGCAGAGAAGGATGGCGTTCACGGAGCACATTTTGCCCTGGCATGGGCCCATGGAAATGGTGCTGTACCGCTTCAGAAGCTCTATGCTGCGATAACCCTCGGCAATCGCCGTTCGCACATCTTTGTCGGTGACGTCTTCGCAGAAACAGACGAAGCGCTTCCCCTGCCTGACGTTTTCGTAGCCGTTGCCGTCTGTGACAATCGCGCTGTGGTGTGCATCCTGCTCCACGGAAGGCGCCGACTCCTCTCGTCGCTCGCCGGCATGCGCGAAGTTCTCTTGTACCTTTCCTGTTGCACAATAGGCAGCCGCAGCGCTCCCGGCTTCCCGGCCTTCCTTGATCTGGCTTTGCAATGAATGAGAGCCGGTAACGCGCCCGGCGGCGTAGATGCCCGGCGGCAAGGCGTGGGGCAGAAATTCGCCTTGTGACTCGTGATAAGCGATTTGTGCCCCAGCCTCGTAGAGAAGTTCGTTTGCCGCCGCCCAACCGCCGCTGACGGCGATCAGATCGCATGGCAGGCGCGTGCTGCCGCCGTCTGTCGGTCCTCCGCGAACGCCTCGTGCGGCAATGATCGCTTCCTGCACGGCGCCTTTACCGGCGGCAGCCACGATCGTGCTGTCCAGGAACACACGCGCACCCGCGCCTTCCAGCGCTTCTTTGAAGGCCGCCGCCTGCGAGGTAGGCGCCGCGCTGCGCAGGTCGACGACGGCAGATACAGTGGCCCCGGCGCGCCACAAGTCGTGCGCAACCTGCCAGCCATCGTCGTTAACCGTCACGACGACGGCCGTCGATCCGGGAAGCACGCCATACAGATGTAGGAGCCGCTGCACGCCGCTGCCCAACATGATGCCGGGTAGATCGTTGTTGGCAAACAGCAGTGGCTGCTCGTACGCGCCGGTAGCCACGACTACGCTTGCAGCCCGGATCTTAAACAGACGATTCCCACGCACGGCGGCGAGGTAGTTGTGAGGGTAGTAGCCGAGGACGGTGGTGTTGGTGTAAATGTCTAGATTAGGGATTGGAGATTGCATATCATTAATCTCTAATCCCCAATCTCGCCCGAACGCAGTTCGGTCAATCTCCTTGTATCTCGTATGCCCCCCCAACTCCCCATTCTCATCAAACAGCAACACCCGCGCGCCTTGTTGGGCGGCGGCGAGGGCAGCGCTGAGGCCGGCGGGTCCGCCACCGACGACGGCGACGTCTGCATGCAGATACTGCTTGTCGTAGGTAGCCGGCGCTGTATCAGCATTGACGCGGCCGAGGCCGGCTGCGTGGCGCAGCACCCACTCGTAGGCGGGCCACAATGCGCGCGGACGGATGAAGGTCTTGTAGTAGAAACCTACGGGCAGGAAGCGGTCACCCAGCGCCGTCAGCGAGAGGGCATCGCGCCGCAGCGATGGCCACGCGTTTTGCGCTTCGACCACCATATCTTGCTGCGCCGCCCGCAAGCAGGCGCGCACGTTGGGTTCGTCACCCACCTGCACCAGGCAGTTGGGACAGTGCCCGGCGCAGCACCTGAGGCCGCGCGGCCGGTGGTACTTGAAGGAGCGGCTCAAGATCTGCACACCGGCTCTGGCGAGGGCCGATCCGATTGTGTCGCCAGGGTGGGCGGTAACGGGTTTACCGTCGAACGTGAAGATAAACGACCGTTCGTGGTCAATCAATTGTCCGGCTGGGGCGGCGCGGCGCATTTTGTCGGCGGAAACTGCTTCAGTCATGGAATCTGCTCTCTGCTCCAGAAGTAGGTGCGCGATACCTTGTCGCTCCCTGTATCACGCTCGGCAAGAAACCAGAGCCCGCAACCGGCGCGGTGATACCACCACTCCTTCTGTAAACCGAGCCGGTTATGGCGCATGTATAGATATGAGGACCAGGCCGCGTCGTCTGCAGCGTCCGGCTCAGCGGGTCGGGGATTGTATTCCCCCCCATAACGGAATTCCTGCGTATTGCGCGCGCCACAGTTCGGACAGTCAAGAATTAGCACAATCCAATCTCCAGTTCTCGTTCTTCAATGCCCCACCGACGCCGCTCCCTTTTCACCCACCAGCTCATATTCGCCAAAGCGTGAAAGGCGGAAGGGGTAGATCAATTGTGGCGTGCGGCCGGTGGCAATCAGTTCTGCCATCATTTTGCCCGAGATAGGCGAGGCCTTGAAGCCGTAGGTGCCCCAGCCGACGTCGACCAGGAAACCCTCAACCGGCGTGACACCCATAATGGGGCTAAAGTCAGGCGTCATGTCACAAAGTCCTGCCCACTGGCGCAACACGCGCACGTGGTGCAGCGCGGGAAACAGTTCGAGCATGTGGCCGGCGACGTTCTCTACAAAACCGAGGGATCCGGCAGTGGAGTATGAGGCAAAGGGATCGACGGCGGCGCCCATGACTAATTCTC
>JAICPS010000267.1 GCA_025929715.1 Anaerolineae bacterium
ACATCACGTCCGGCGACGGCTTTTACGAGACGGTGAGCCTGCGCCTGATTGCCGAAGACGAGCGCATCATGCTGTGTTACGCCTGGGACGGCAACCCGCTGCCCGTGGACCACGGCTTCCCGCTGCGCATCTGGATTCCCGACCGCTATGGCATGAAGCAGCCCAAGTGGATCACGAGCATCGAGGTGACGGACACGTACGAGGAAGGGTACTGGGTGCGGCGCAACTGGGATGAGGTAGCGCGGGTGCAGACCACTTCGGTGATCGACACCGTCGCCGTCGACGCCCTCATCGAAGAAGGCGAACGGCGGCTGGTGCCCATCGGCGGCATTGCCTTTGCCGGGGCGCGCGAGATCTCGAAGGTTGAGGTACGCGTGGACGGCGGACAGTGGCAGGAAGCGCTATTGCGCGCGCCGCTTTCGGAAACGACGTGGGTTATCTGGCGTTATGATTGGGCGTTCAGTAGCGGGGAGCATACGTTCGAAGTGCGCTGCGTAGACGGGCACGGCGCACAGCAGATCGAAGACGCCCGGCCCAGCCGCCCTAGCGGCGCCACTGGGATCCATAGCCGGGAGGCGTCATTGAGCGACGCCGGGTAACGTCTGGGGAGTCGCGCCGGTCCGGAATCTCCGACCCCGGACCGGCACAGCCAACTGTAGCTCGCGGGCGCTGAATGTATGCTTCGCCCTCGCTGTATGCCGTTACAGCGTGCGGCGAAGCGCTCCGGGCCCTGAGGCAGTATTAAGTGAGTGACGGCAGTCTGGCCTGCGAACTGGACTCTACTAATATATACCGCCAGCCTTGCAGTGGTTCTTACATCATCCCCGAGTATTTGACCCAAAGGCTAAAATTCAATATGCTAAGAATCTCCCTTGCGCCGCCCTGCGTGGCGTTTTCTCTCGAGAAACGATCCAGCTTGTTGGTATGAACCAGGCACCTAGGCAACATGAACACTATTTGGGCGGACGTCGAAGAGGCTTTGCGTGAGATTGAGGAGCGGGAACCCGAATTGTGTCACGCTGTCCGGGAAACGGCGCGTGCCAATTACGACAGCGGCCGGATCGAGCGTTTCCTATCGGGGGGCGCCGTCCAAAACGTCCGGAGTTACGTCAGTAGGATGGCGACTCATTTTCGCGAGCAGCGCGAATACGTAACGCGAGTGCAGAAGAACCAGGATCATGAAGTCTGGGAAGCGCTATTCGTGAAGTTACAAAAGTGGGCATACAGCATTCTTTCAAAAAAACAATTCCTGGAACCAACAGAACGATATATCAACGCTGTGCAGTGTGCGGCCGATGCTGGCGTCGTTATAGCCAACCGCCCTTTTCCGTATGACACACACTTCGACGCCTGGGCGTACGTTACCCTACGCTTCGTCTGTCTGAATCACATGCGCCGCATGCGGAATGAAGCCAGCGTACCACCAGAGGTGGAGGTATCCCTGGACAGGTGGAATGGCTGGCTACAGAGCCTTCGCGATCCTGGCGGCGAGCAGGCGCGGCAGCGTTTCGAGCAACGCCATGATCTGCTGAAGTGCATTGGCGAGTTAGCTGAGGCGCAACGCACCTTTGTCATCCTGTATTATTTTGAGCAAAAAAGCTACGAGGATATCGCCGCTATCACCGGAAAGAATAAGAATGCCCTTTACAAGGTAAATTTCGATGCGCTGGACAACCTGAGAAAGAATACACTATGGATGGAGTAGAGGACGCAATCATACTTGCCACACTCATAAGCGACGCCATGGACGGCGTGGACATTGCGCAGCGGTACCCTTTTTTCTTTCGCCGTTTGTTGGCTGACGCCGAGCTTCGCGCCGCCTTTCTCGATGCTGTTCACATTCTTGGAGGTGAAGAGGCAGCCGAGAGCGAAAGGTTACCGTCTCCTCCCAGTCGCGATCTGAGCTTTCTGAATAAAGCGAGACCCTCGTCTGTAGACAGACCGTCGCCAGACATCGTCGTCGAGCCCGCCGGCTGGAAGTTGCGCTGGAAACGCAGCGCCGAAGAGCTGGCGACGCTTTTTTCCCTTCTTTCACCCGACCTCGACGTGGCATTCCGTTCGATTTCTGCATTTCCAGAAGACGAAACCGTCACCGTTTTGCGCGGCAGCATGACGTCGAAAGAGTTCGATCTTGATCTGACACTCGATGCGACGCGGCTGGCCGCGAAGCCGGATGAATTACAGCTAACCCTATGGGTGCTGACGGCGAAGGACGCTGATTCTACGAATCCGGCGGACGCTGCGCCACCGTTGGCGTTTTCACTGATCGCCAGGGTAAAGTGGGGCAATTACGATGAGCAAATAGAAATAGAGGGTCCGGCACGCTATTCTTTACCGCCGCGACCGATTTCGGAGATAGTGGACGAATCCGCGAACGTGATCGGGGAGTTGACCGTTTCACTACGGGCACGGAGGGACGACTGACGTCGTTACGACGAACAGCCAGCCGGATAGAGCAACTTACTCGCAGTGAGCCGCGGCGCGCCTGGGAGCTCGCTGCTGACGCCGACGCTGAAGCTGCGCGACAAGGCGACAGACTGCTGCAAGCCCATGCTGCGTTCAACCTGGCCCGCGCGGCCAATGCGTGGGTACAGCCGCAGCGCGTGGAGGAAGCAGCGGGCTGGGCGCGGCGTCTGTTCGTGCAGTGCAACGAACCGGGCTGGGCTGCTGCATGCGAATGGCAAAGGTACGCGGTGCCATGGGCGCGCAATGATTTTCGAGACGCAGCAGGCGTCCTGGAACGCTGTCTTGACAGGCTGAGCAGACCTGAGGTCAGTCACTTACGGTCCGATTGCCGCCTATCATTGGCGTACGCCCATATTTTGCTGACCAATTATAGCGAGGCTCTGGAACACCTCGACGCTTGCGAGCACTATTTCCGCCATGTTGACGACATCGGCGGGCTTGCGCAGAGTCTGACTTTTAGGGCGGCCTGCCGGCGGCGACAGTCGGCATTTGAAGAAGCAATTGTCCATGCGAGCGAGGCGCTGCAGTTGCTCGACCCTGAGCAACGGCCATTGGATCTGGCGCGGGCACAGTTTCAACTTGGCCACATCCTAATCGAACAAGGCGTTGAATACGCACGGGCCGAAAGCATTTTGAAAAGGGCAAGGGCAACCTTTGCAGATGCCGACATCATGCTGTGGGCCGCCCAGTGTGACAACTCACTCTCGCGGCTCTATCGCGAAACCGGGCGGATCGCGCACGCCGGCGATGCCCTGCAACTGGCCCGAGACATCTATGGTCGCTTTCCCATATACGGCGTGCGCGCCGACGTGCTTGTAGACAGCGCGGTTTTTGCGCTGCAAAAAGGCCAGGCCGGCGCGGCTATTGCCTATCTCGGCGAGGCTCAACCCCTCTACCGGCAGCTCGAAGTGACGTTTATGGTCGCCGTGTGCAACATCTACCGGGGCGAGGCATATGCCGAGCTGGGTCGCTACCAGCAGGCATTGCAGCACCTGGAGCAGGCCTATGCCCAGTTGAGTAACTTGAACCAGCCTGACCGGCTGGCAGAGGCGGCGCTGAGGCTGGGCGAAACATGGTTATGGCTGGATCGGCCGCAGCAGGCGCTGGACTATCTCCAGGAAGCGATGGGTCATTATGTGCGGACCGGACATACCTCTTTTCTCGCCGAGCTATATTCGCTGCTCACCGCTGCCCGCCTGCGAAACGGCGACGACGTAACGCAGATCATTCAAGCTGCCAAAGCGAAGTTGGGCGAGCTCGAACCCTATGGCGTACGACCTTACCTGGCGCTAATGCAGCGCTTCATCGGCGAGGCGCTGCTGGCTTGCAAGGAACCACAACAGGCGCTCGCTTACCTGCAAGTGGCGGCCCATAGTTTCGACGAGATGTCGATGGTGATCGAGGTCGCCGAATGCCACATTCCACTGGGACACTGTTACATGGACCTCTCGCAGCCGCAGGAGGCGCAGCTAGTGTGGCGACGCGCACTCGAGCTGAGCGAAGAGATGTTGCCAGAAATTGGCTGGCGCGCTCACGATGGGCTAGCGCTGCTGGCGACCGCTGCTGGGAATCCTGGGAGTGCGTTGCTTCATTACTCAGAGATGGTCGCCGCCTTCAGTCGCCTGCGCCGCTGGTTCTGGCAACCGTCGCTGGTAGGCGTGTATTTGAATCGCTCAAATGAAGCGTTGGATCGCGCCGTCACGCTAGCGGCGACCCAGGAAGCCGTAATCACGTTACATTTCGTCGAAGAAAGCAAGGCTCAGACCGTAAACCGGCAACTACAGCCCGGCGACCGGGTCCAGTCCGCAACCACGCGCGCGAACGAGCCGCAGCTTAAATTGGCCGACGAGATTCGCTGGCTACACCAGGAAGTTGTCGCAGCCCGCCAGTCCGACACGCCGGCAGCCATCTGGATGCGCCGCGAGAGCGAATTAGTAGAAAAAGTGAAGAACTATGAAACGGTCGCCAGTCACGCCGAGCGGATGGCGCGTGAAGTGGAGCAAGAGGGGAGTCATTCGGACTCGGACGAGGTTCCAACAAATGAGTTTAGCAACGCAACCTTTCGACGGGCTGCGGGCACAACGCTGGGCGATCGGTGGATTGCCCTGGACTACTATTTGTGCGCTGAGGTGCTGGTCTGCGTGGCAGTGACGCCTACTGACATCGTCGTCCTCTCCGCAAAAATTCCGCTGCGCATGAAGAGGACGATTGACCTTTACACGCGATCTCGACCGGGCACAAACACCGCCCTGGGCGAAGATTTTGCGGCGTTGGCTCGCTGGCTCCTGCCATGGCACATTCTACAAACGCTGACGCCCGACACCACGCTCATTGTGTCGCCTCACCGCCAGCTACACCGGCTCCCCTGGGCTGCGCTGCCAGACGACCAGGGCCGGCCGTTAGTCGCGAACTGTATCCCACTCCTCACGCATTCGCTACATAGCTTCACTCTTCTACAGCAGAGAGATAAGCGCGAAAAGCCACACCACGCGTCGCGCGCCGGCTGCGTCGTAGCCGTGTCCGACTTTGGGCAGCGCTTTCCGCCACTTCCAGAAGTACGGCAAGAAGCCGCGAGCTTCATGCGCCTGATGAAAGGGCACGGACATCACCTCATTGACCGGGAAGCTACGTGGGATAATTTGTTACAACTTAGCCGGGAGTCAGGTCTATCACACTTTGCCTTTCTGCATATTGCCAGTCACGCTTTCTATGACGGCGTGACGGGCCGCGCCAGCGGGCTGGCTCTCTATGACCGGAATATCTGGTTAGACGAACTCTGGGAGCTGGCGCCACTGCCACCGCTCGTTTCGCTCGCGGCGTGCAGCGGGATGCAGAGCTACGTTTACGAAGGGGACGAACCGATCAGCCTGGCGGTGACGTGTCTGAAAGCCGGCGCACAACAAGTGGTCGGCAGTCTATGGCCCGTGCGAGATGATGACGCCGCGGCGATTACAGCGAACTTTTACGAGCATCTCTTTGTCGGAGCGCGCCCGGCGCAGGCCCTGGCGTACGCGCAACGGCAGTCTATAGCCGCCGGCGCCTCCTGGCAGAGCTGGGCGCCGTTTGTCTGTCTTGGCGGGCCGTGAAGTAGCGTAGGCAGCCTGGGCCCTTCATACTGGCGCACAGGCAGGCTGCCTATGCTACTATGGCGCCAAACCTGATTGGCGTCAACCGCCCCCGCAGCTTCCGCTCGAACCGCCGTTACACTGGTTGTCGGCGATGGCTACCGGCTCGTTTGTCTCTTCGGCGCTGACGTTTGTAGAATAGGGCGCGCCCATTGCTAAGCCGGGGCCGTCCACGGCCATGGCAAAGACGGGAAGAGCCAGAATGGCCAACAATAAAGCGAGCAGTAACAGGCGATACAACTTTTGCCGAGATAACATCTTGTGACCTCCATATGAGTGGGCCGGATAGGTTCCGACCGGGTGAGTGGGCCAGCGAATGGCCATCGATTTCACTCAAGAGGACGCAAGAAGGCGGCAAACCATACCGCCACGCGCGATTTTTCTCGTATTATTCGTTCAGGAGAGACAGTGCGGGAGGTTGGCAACGAGGGAAAGCAGTTAGACTTCGACCAGTGCATCTTTCTGACCAGACGCTACCTGGATGCTCAGGGTTGGGAGCTGATGGACGCGGAAACACTGGCGGTTAGAATCTGGTCGGAGTTGAAAGGACGGGGATTGAGTGGCGAGGAAGCGGAAAAGGCGGTAAATACCGGCGTCTGGCAAAACTACGCCGCGGTGCTTTATGATTACTGTCGGCGATCCGAGCCGCGGGTTCGCGAACTGGCCTGGGCAGAATTACACCGTTGGCTGCTGTGGCAGGCGCCCAGGTATATCGACAATGCGAACGATCAGGAAGACGCCGTCCAGGAAGCGGTGATCAATCTGCAGAAGGCGTTTGAAACAGATTCTCTGCAGGCGCCGCGAGCGTTGTGGGTCTTTGCTCTGCAGGCTCTGCGG
>JAICPS010000704.1 GCA_025929715.1 Anaerolineae bacterium
GCGGCGCTGGCAACCATGCTAGAAAACCGCGACGAGATTGCGCTGGTGGGGCAGATTACGGGCGGTGAGGACGTGTTCGACCACCTGGATATGTACGGTCCCGACGTCCTTGTCTGGGACCTGGGCTGGGATGCGGACGAAGCGCCGCCAGAGCTGGCAGAAAGCGAAATACCCGTGCTGGCGCTGCTACCACATGAAGAATTGGCGGGTGAAGTCTGGTCGGCTGGGGCCGCCGCGCTACTGCTGCGAGATGCGGGCGGCAGGCGGCTGGTGACAGCGATTCAGGCGGTTGTCCGCCAGTTACGCGTCCTCGATCCTACCTTAGCCGCCACTATAGGCGACCATACACTCGTTAAAGAAGCCCCGCTCGCCGAGGAATTGACGCCCCGCGAGCGAGAGGTGCTTCAGCTCCTGGCCGAGGGCTCTTCCAACCGCGCCATCGCCCAGGCGCTAAGTATCAGCGAGCACACCGTCAAATTTCACGTCAACGCCATCATGAGCAAACTCGACGCCCAAAGCCGCACCGAAGCCGTCGTCCGCGCCACGCGGCTGGGGCTGATTCTTCTTTAAGCTCGGTTCGTTTACCCCTCGTAGTAACGACTACAGTCGTCTATTTTCCGCACCCACTTTAATCTAATATTTATCGCCGGCCGCAAAAATGGAATATGTCGGAACAAATGATGTCTACGCGTCGTCTATAAGACGGAGGCTGGCGCGCGTCACACTGCCGGTTTCCGTAAATGCATCTGCAACACAAGTGCAGGAGAGTAATGTGATGCCTTTTACAAACCCACACCCTTTAACCATCGTGCTGCTGCTGGCGCTGGGAATCCTTGTTGCCTGCAGCGCTCCGGGAGCCACCACACCAACAACCGAACCGCCTGCAGAAGAACCATCGCCAACCGAGCCGGCAGAGACGCCAGAAAGTACGGCGACCGAACCCGCGACCACAGAACCCGCAGCGACCGAAACGGTGAGCGCGGAAGTCGACACGACAGTAGCCCCCACCGTCACACCCTCTTCTGAGGAAGGCGAAGAAAGCCCCGTGGCCGACACGCGCTGGACGCTGGTCTCATTCGGTCCCACCGGTGAAGAGACGCCCGTCGTGCCGGGCACAACGGTCACGCTCCAATTTGACGCAATGGGCCGGGCCGGCGGCTCGGGCGGCTGCAATACCTTTGGCGTCGACTACCAGGTTCAGGGCAACATCCTGTCTTTCGGCACCATTGTCAGCACCATGATGGCTTGCCTCGATCAGGACATTATGGACCAGGAACAACGCTATTTTGGAGCCCTACAGGCCGCCGGCGAATTTGAGCTGACCTCCGATGAGCTGACCATCTGGTATGACGATGGTCAGGGCGTGCTCAATTTTGCAGCTGAAACGGCTGTACCAGGGCCAGACGAAACGCCCGAAGCCGCTCAGGACGTCGAAATCCGGCAAATAGAGATGTTCGACGCCGGCAATGGTTGGGCCATTGGTCGTCTCGGCGACGCGGCCCTCGACCGTGTACTGCTAACCACTGACGGTGGAGAAACGTGGCAGAATCTCACGCCAGACGGCGTTGGAACGGCGGGCGCCGCCGATCCGGCAGGCGTCGATCCGGCTCAGGACATTGCCGCGGCCGGTTATTTCGGCTCGCCCCAGCAGGCCTGGGTTTCCTACTCCCGCGCGCAGCCCACAGCCGAGCAAGAACCGCCTCGTGTATGGTTGACCAATGACGGCGGGCAGACCTGGGAATCCAGCGAACCCCTTGAACTCGGCGAAATACCCTTCGAGTTCTTCGGCCCGTCCGATCTGGGCTCACTAGACGGCCAGTTTGGCTGGCTGATGGCCCACCTCGGCGCCGGAATGAGCCACGACTATATCGCCATCTTCAGCACCGAGGACGGTGGCGAGAGCTGGCAGCGCGTGGCCGATCCCGACAGCAACCCCGATATTCAGAGCTGCAACAAGTCCGGCCTGGTTT
This sequence comes from Anaerolineae bacterium, assembly GCA_025929715.1. Taxonomy (GTDB): domain Bacteria; phylum Chloroflexota; class Anaerolineae; order Promineifilales; family Promineifilaceae; genus JAAYYY01. The sequence continues at coordinate 1,971 of JAICPS010000704.1, forward strand.
TCACCGAGCCAGATGAAGCCTGGCTTGCCGGCAACTGCCCTGGCCTTATGCAGCCTCTCTTCCTGTACTACACCACCGACGGCGGCGCGACCTGGTCACAGACGGAACTACCTCTGGCCGAAGGGCTGCCGGCCGAGATCGACGGCTCCCTCGGCGACCGTTGCGGTA
>JAICPS010000747.1 GCA_025929715.1 Anaerolineae bacterium
CGGCGGCGACCGGCCGTTGCAGCCAGTAGTGTTCGTCGGACGACTCATCAGGAACGGCAGGAGGGGTGAAGGTCGGCGGTGGCGTCGGACTAACCTGTGGCGTGCCTGAGTTGCCGGCGACTGCCGGCGTTCCTTCGTCAGACTGCTCCGTATTTGCTTCATCTACAGGCGTATTGGAAGGCGCAGGAGTCGGCGACGGCATAACGATGTCGTCGAGTCGTGGCGGGGCAAAGCTGGGGAAGTCGGCCGGCGTGCCGCCAAGTGGAGATACGAGCGGCGGTAGCGTCTCAGTTGTCACGGTATCAGAGTGCTGCTGCTGCGTCGGCGCCGGCGTTGCCATGGGCGTCACCTGCTGCTCGCCCGTAATCGCGGCAACAGCCTGCGGAGCAGCGCTACAGGCACTCAGAAGTAGTATGGTGAAGATTAGCAGGAGTCTAATGATCAATAGCCTCCTCGTTCAGCAGCAACAAGGTTTAGCTGCTGGATCAAAGCGTCTACGTCCTCGTGTAAGTCCGCGGCCTCCTGGCGCCATTGCTCTGCGCGCGAGTTGTCATCAAGGCCGGCGGCATTCACTTTGACGTTTAGCTCTGCAATTTGCACCGCGGCTCTGGCCATCACGCCGCCTGCCGCTGCGTCGGTTGCAGCATTCACGTTACCCACGCGGGCGATCTCCAGGGCGAGCAGCGCGACTTCTTTGCTCAGGCGCGCCACGTGCAACGGCACTTCACCGGTGGTAACGGTTGCCGCTTCTATCGCTTTTTTGCGTTCCTCTTGCGCCAATTCCTTGTCGCGAAAGACCTGCAAAAGCGCCTCAAAGGCTGCTGCATCGCGCGCGATGGCGGACGTGAGTTCATAGCGCAGACGTTGTGCATTGTCGAGGATGCCACGCGCTTTCTCATCGACGTCCACATATTTCTTGCGACCGGCCGTCAGCCCGGCAACCATCTGGACGAGGGCAGCGCCTAGAGCTGCGGCAAGCGCGGCAACCGAACCGCCGCCAGGCGTCGAAGTTGGAGCGGCAACGGCAGCCAGAAATTCGTCTGGTAGCTTGCTCTCAAGTCGCACATCGGCGTCTTCGACGGCCGCCATGCGGTATTCCAATAACTGGTCGCCGGCCATGTCACGCAGTTGCAGATACCATTGGGCGGCGTCGAGGAAGGCCTGCTGTGGCGCCAGACCTACGAGTTCGGCGTGAGTTATTTTCAGCCCAAGCTGTTCCGCTTCGCGGCGCACCATTTCCTGCACTCGATGTATGGGTGTCCGGGCGAAATTCAAAAAGTTCATACTGACCTGTGCCCGACCCTCGACCAGAAAGCCGAGCGCCTGCACATTTTGAAGACCGCCGCTACTGGCGCGGACCGCGCGGGCTATTTGATTGGCTTGCTCTACGTCATCGGAGTCCAGATAAATGTTGTAAGCGATCAAGAAGGGACGGGCGCCGATGACCGTCGCGCCCCAGGGGTGAGGCTCAGCAGGCCCATAATCTGGCTCGCGCCGCGGATCGTGGCCAATCTCCTGGCGCCACGCTTCGTATTCGCCCTTGCGAATCGTCGAGAGCTTCTCGCGTTCAGGGCGTGTCGCAGCGTGCGCGTACATATAGACCGCAATATCCAATTCCTGCCCAACACGCTTACCGACCCGGTGGGCCAAATCGACGCAATCGCTCATCGAGAAACCACTGACCGGGATAAATGGGACGACGTCGGTGGCGCCAATTC
>JAICPS010000619.1 GCA_025929715.1 Anaerolineae bacterium
ATCCGACATTTGTCAGCGGCGATATAGGTGTTGCCGCCAGCACATTTGAGTCCGGCTCGCTGGTAGTGAATTTCGACAACGTCCGTGTATTGGCTCCCTGAGAGTACTTGAACTTTTAATTTTAGGAACCTCTGGCATTGCAGCATCGATTCAGGCGCGGGTTATTTCTGTTGGGATTGAGCCTCTCGCTCGTCGCCTGTAGGATTGGGGCGCCTGGGAATCCGGCAGCCAGTGACGTTGCGTTCGAGGATGACTTTTCCGATCCGCTATCAGGCCAATGGCAACTGGAAGGAGACCAGCTAGGCCAGACGGCCATCGTCGACGGCCGGCTTTTGCTCGCGGTCAATACTCCCGCGACCGTGCAATATGTTACACTTGAGAATCAAGTCTTCTCCGATTTTATTGTCGAGGTTGACGCGACGCAGGTGGGCGGTAGTGCCGGGAGCAGCTATGGCTTGCTGCTGCGCATGGCAGCGCCGGGACAATTTTATCGTTTTGAAATCACGGGTAACGGGGAGTATGTCGTCGAGCGCCATGATGGTCCGGCAAACTGGGTGCGATTGACCGACGATTGGCAGAGTTCAGATGCGATTTTGCGGGGGACCGACGTAACAAATCATCTGAGGGTGATTGCAGCGGGGGGCACGTTTTCCTTCTACGTTAACGACACCTTGCTGGCACAGATCGCGGACAATACATACGCGGCGGGCGCTATCGCGCTAGATGCCGGGACGTTTAACCAGAGCGAACTTCAAGTCGCGTTCGACAACCTGGTTATCAACATACCGTAGGGTGGAGGTTTTTGCCACGAATTACACTAATTTTTTTCACGCGATTTATATACGTATCGTAGATTAAAAAAAGAACCAGGCGGTCAACTGAGGGCTGGAATTCGTCCAACGCACGTGACCGCCAGAGTTCATATCGTTACCAGGCAGAACGACAGTCTTTTTTACGACTGTATTTATAAGACGGGCTCGGTTTCCGCGACGGAAACGTCCGAAACACCGTCATCTTCAACCGTCTTGCCTGTTTCCCCTTTATGCTCGGTGGCTGGTGTGCCTGTTTCTTCGTTTTCCGGTTCGATTTCTTCGGCGTCATCCTCCGCTTCTGCGGAGGCATCCTCCGCTTCTGCGGAGACATCCTGCGCACCAGCGGAGACATCCTCCGCGCCAGCGGAGACATCCTCAACGTCGGTGGAGTCATCGTCCTCGCCAGCGACATTTTCTCCATGGCGTCGCATCCAGGCAATCTGTTCCTCGGAAGTGACGCGGCGCAGGCTCAGGCTGAGGCGCTCCTCGTAAGGATCGACGTCGATAATGCGCACGAGGACCTGATCCCCCGGACGAATGATGTCGTGAATGGTCGCCGGGCCAAAGATGTCGATTTCGCTGACGTGGACGAGGCCCACGACCCCTTTCTGCACCTCGACAAACGCGCCGAAATCTTCAATGTTGGTAATTCGTCCTGCGATCAGATCGCCAATGTTGTGACGTTCTTCGATAGTATCCCACGGGTTGGGCATGACCGCCTTGCGGCTAAGGCTTACGCGCTCGCGGTCAACATCTACTTCCTGGATTTCCACTTCCAGCTCGTCGCCCACGCTGAGGATCTTTGAAGGATGCTCAACGCGATGCCAGGCTAGCTCGGAAACGTGCAGTAAACCGCTCACACCACCACCGATGTCCACAAATGCGCCGTAGTTGACGATGTTGGCGACGCGACCCTCGATGGTTGAACCGATTTCCAGATCTTGCAGGCGGCGCTTGCGTTGTTCTTTGTGGGCTGCTTTGGCGGAAAAGATCAGGCGCCGTCGCTGCTGATTGACTTCCAAAACCTTTACGAGCAGCGTTTCGCCGACCTGCTTCGCCTTGCGCGATTCGATCTCGGCGTGTCCCCCGCCATAGCGCAGATCAGGTACATGGGAATTGGGGACGAACCCTTCAAGCTGTCCGAACTGTACAAGAAGACCGCCCTTATTGTAACCGCAGATGTCTAGTTCAAGCGTTTCGTCCGCGTCGACGAGTTCTTCAGCCTGGTGCCAGTCTTTTTGTTCTAATCCCTTGTTGATGGAAACCAGTAACTCTTCATTGCCTGTGGGCGTGCGCAGGACGTACACGGGTATTTCGTTGCCCGTCTCCAGGCTCTGCACCAGTTCCTCGTCAAGTCGATCAAGGTCGGTGTGCGGAACGATGGCATCACGCTTGGCGCCAACGTCCATAAATACCACATCTTCTTCAATTCGCAGAATTTTTCCCTGCAAAATCTGGCCGCGCTGGGGCAGAGTATAATCGTACTGGTCAAGCATCTCCGCGAAGTCTAACATCGCATCCTTCGTTTCGACCTGGTTTCCATTTAGTTCACTTTTACTATTGGTCATGAATCTCCTTGTCTAAATTTACTTGTTAGGTGGATAAGATTGTCGCCGGAGAGCATCAGGCGGTTGCAGCGCTCTTCTGTAAAATATTCTGCATCTGGTGTCGGGCTTCCTCTTCGTCGAGTCCCATGCATACCGACCATTCTCGTAACAGCCGATCTGTGAAGCGCCGGAGTGCGCGGTCTTCAGTATTGTTTAGCTGCCGCTCGGCGCGCCGGGCCCACAGGTCGCGAATCAGACGGGCCATTTCTTCGATCGATCCATCTGATTTCACAGAATTGATCCGCCGTTTCCGCGTAAGGTGATTTTTGTCCATCTCACGAGGAGGCCTTTGTAGGATGCGAATCAC
>JAICPS010000512.1 GCA_025929715.1 Anaerolineae bacterium
CTCATCACGCAGCGCCTCCCAATCGACCTCCACGTCCACCCGCTCCTTAACAATGTCAATCAGGTGGCGGCTCTGCTCCTGGGCAGCCAGCGCGCATGCGCGAACGAGCTTCCTCGCCTCCGCGCGCGGCATTGGCGGGGAGAGGGCGAAGGTGATCGCTTCGGCTAGCATCAGGCCGTTGGAAACCTGCACGTTTTGTCGCATGCGCTCTTCGTCTACAACCAGATTCTGAGCCAGGAACGAAGCTTTGTTCACAGCCGTGGCGGTCAGCGCGAACATCTGCGGCAGGGTCAGCCACTCCAGCTGCCAGCCGTGCGTGGCGCGCTCGTGTTCCTGCACCAGCGCCTGGTGCATCGAGGCCAGCAGCGAGGCGTTGCTGCGCGCAGCGGCGACGATCAGCTCGCTGGTAATAGGATTGCGCTTCTGGGGCATCGTGCTCGATCCGCCGCGCGCGTCGTCGGCCGATTCGCGCACTTCGCCCACCTCGCTTTGCGCCATCAGGATCACGTCCTGCGCCATTTTGGCCAGGCTGCCGCTGACCAGCGAAAGCCAGCCGGCCAGCTCCGCCAGGTTGTCGCGCTGGGTGTGCCAGGGCGTGGGTGGGATGCCCAACTCCAGCTCCGCCGCCAGGGCCTCCTGCACGGCGACCCCGTGCTCGCCCAGCGCCGCCAGCGTACCTGCCGCGCCGCCAAACTGCACGACGAACAGGCGGGGCTTGAGCTGGGCCAGCCGCTGGCGGCAGCGCAGCAGCGGGGCCAGCCAGTTGGCCACTTTCAGGCCAAAGGGAATGGGCAGCGCCTGCTGCGAGTGCGTGCGGCCCGCCATCAACGTGTGCCGGTGGCGGCCCGCCATCTGCGCCAGGGCCTGGATCACGTTCTCCAGGCCCGGCTCCATCACTGCCAGCGCTAAGCGGATCTGCAGCACCAGCGCCGTATCCATAACGTCCTGCGTCGTCGCGCCCCAATGCACGTAATTGGCCGCTTCTCCCCCTATCCGCTCGCGCAATTGACTAACCAATGCGCCGATGGGCACGCCGGCCATTTCGACGCCTGCCTGCAATTGCCGAAAATCCGGCCGCAGCTTGGACGCGGCTATGCTAATCTGATCCGCCGCCGCAGCGGGAATCACGCCCAGCCTGCCCTGCACGCGGGCCAGCGCGGTTTCCACCTGCAGCGCAAGGCCGACGAACTGCCCGTCCGCGAAGATCGCCGCAATCTGCTCGTCGCGGAACAGGGGCGCAAATAGTTTGGAATCGCTAATCTCTAATCTCCCCTCTCTAGGCGTCAAAAAACACCGTCTCATGCTCGCCCTGCAGCACAATGTCCAGGCAGTAGCGCGCGATGCCGTCCGCGGACTGCTCGCGCCGCGCAATCAGCGTCTGCTGCCGTTGCGGATCGGCAATGGAGGCGAGAACGGGATCGCGCTCGTTGGCGGTTTCGTCCGCAAAGTAGATCCGCGTGATGGCCTGGATCGGCATGCCCCGGGCGAAGACGGTCACGTTAATGTGCGGCGCCTGCTGCTGCCCGTCTTCGGTGGGCACAGGACCAGGCTTGATCGTCCTGAACCAGTAGCGCCCGTCCTCGTCCGTAGCGGATCGGCCGAATCCGGCGAAAAAAGGATCGGCATCCTCGTGGCGCGGATCGGCAAGGTGCTTAAAAATGCCGTTGCTGTCAGCCTGCCAAATTTCGACTAGGGCGTCCGCAATAGGCTCACCCGCGCCGTCCAGAACGCGACCTTCGACGAGAATGCGCTCGCCGCTGGACCGTTCGTCTATCAGCACGTTTTCTCCACCAGCGACCAGGCTGAAGGAAAAGAAGGGCCCGATCGTCTGGCTAGGCGTCTGTCTTGGCATCTAGCTCCCCCCTTCGCTTTCGAAAGGCGTCGCCTGGCTGCCGCGTAAGACGACGTCGAAGCGGAAACCCAACGCCCACGCGGGCTCGGTCACGTCGTGTGCGTATTGGGAAATAAGCCGCTGCCGCGCTTCTTCGGGAACGCCGTTGTAGATCGGATCCAGCGGCAGAAGCGGATCGCCGGGGAAGTACATCTGTGTAACCAGCCGCTGCAGGAAGTTGCGGCCGAAGATAGAGAGGTGAATGTGCGCCGGGCGCCACGCGTTGTCGTGGTTGCCCCATGGATAAGCGCCGGGCCGGATCGTGACGAAGCGGTACTCGCCCTGGGCATTGGTGAGACAGCGGCCTGCGCCTGTGAAGTTCGGGTCCAGCGGCGCGTCGTGCACCTCGTTCTTGTGGATGTAGCGCCCGGCCGCGTTGGCCTGCCAGATTTCGACGAGCGCGTTGGGGATCGGCCGGCCGTCGTCGTCTAGTACGCGGCCCACGACGATGATGCGCTCGCCAATCGGCTCCCCATTGCGCACCGCGTTGCGCGTCAGGTCGCTATCCAAGGGCTCGACGTCGCCGTCGCCATAAACCGGCCCTGTCAGCTCCGACAGCGTCTGCGGCAGCGGAACCAGCCGCTGTCGCGGCGAGCGGCTGACGGTCGAGCGGTAGGGCTCGTGCAGATAGGGCGGGTGCACAGTCCAGTCGAGCGGTTTAAGCCTGTCAAGTCTGGTCATACCGTTTCCTCATACACCCGTTTCGCAATCGCAAACGCCGCATTGGCCGCGGGGACGCCGGCGTAAACGGCGACCTGCAGCAGCGCCTCTCTCACCTCTTCAGCGCTGACGCCCGTGTTCCGCGTGGCGCGTATGTGCATCGCCAGCTCATTTTCCTTGCCCAGCGCCGCCAGCATGGCGATGGTCAGCAAGTGGCGCGTCTTGAGGTCGAGTTGTGGACGCGTCCAGACGGAGCCCCAGGCCACCTCGACGATGAAACGCTGAAAATCGGCGTCAAAGTCACTCTTTTCGGCCTCCGCGCGCTCCACGTGCTCGTCGCCCAGCACTGCGCGCCGCACTTTCATGCCTTCTTCGTATCGGTTATCAGCCATAGCCGATTTCCTCAAAAAAACGCGTCATCGCCTGCGCCATTGCCACCGGCTGCTCGATGCAGGGCAGGTGCCCGGCATTCTCGAGCAGCTCGAAACGGGCGTCACGCATGGCCCCGGCCAACGCGCGTCCCATTTCTGGCGTCGCGGCCTGATCTTGCGCGCCGCCTAAGACCAGTGACGGGCCGTCTATAGCGCCCGCGATGTCGCTCACATCCGAATTGGCCAGCAAGGCGCACGTCGCCATGTATCCTGCCGCTGGCATGCGCGCCAGCATGTTGCAGGCGCCCTGGTAGAGCGCCGGCTGCAGCGCACCGAAATCAGGCGCGAACCAGCGCGGCGCCAGTCGCCCGGCCATCTCTGCCATGCCATTCTGTAGAATCGCGGCAACGCGCTCGTTCCAATCATCGGCCGTGCTGAACCTGAGAGCGGAATCGGACAATACCAGCGCACGTACCGGGTAGTGCGCGGCGTAGTCCAGGGCGATCATGCCGCCTACCGAAATGCCGGCGACGATAGGCGCCTCGACGTCGAGATGCCGGAGCAGGCCGGCCAGATCGTCGCGCTGATCGCGCAGAC
>JAICPS010000410.1 GCA_025929715.1 Anaerolineae bacterium
AGCTTTATCAGCTCAACGGGCAAGAGAAGGAACATGCCCACCAGCCAGATAATGGCGACATGCCTCGATCCGGACGTTTGGACTTCTTGCGACGTTGCGAGCACACCCGTCTTTACCGTCATGTAATTGAGATTAAGTTAGCATCCCCACTCAGCCACCGGCGAACGAAATCACTAGCTCAGGGGGAGGATTCCCTTCCCGTGAGTAGAACCTGATCCCATCGCTGCCATCATGCAACAACACGAAATTATAGACCCCATCTCCCGTGATGTACGACGATACGTCATACTCAACCCAAGTATCTACTGCAGCCGAACCGGTATTTGCGATTGCCGCGGTTGTCGGCGCCGGCCGGTTGATCCAGGTAATTCCCGTTTCGGTCCAGTTATCACCTGTCCCATACACACCCGGCCCGTCTTCCGAGCCATTATTAACAAATAACCGCAGCGTCGCACTCTGGACCGCACCGGTGACGCCGCTTACGTTGAAGCGAATAAAGCTCTCCTCTCCCACGCCAACACCCAGTCTACTAAGCGTTCCATAATTTATGGTTGGTCTGGCTTCTAGCACCCTTGCATCGGCTACCGCACCTAAGGTGACCGTACCGCCGGTAGGTGTGTTCGTCGCAGTCGGAGTAGAACCCGTTGTAGGCGTGCTGGTCGGTGTCGCCGTCGCAGTGCTCGTCGGAGCCGAGGTTGGCGTAGTCGTAGCCGTATGCGTCGGTGTAGGCGAATTTGCCAAAGTAGCCGTCGGCGTTGGCTCCTCACCAATTGAAATGACTAGCTCTGGCCGAATGCTGCCTTCCCGTGAATAAAACGTCACGCCATCCGTGCTATCGGGCAACAGTACAAAACTAAAGACGCCATTCCCGTCGATGTGCCCTGTAACGTCGTATTCTGCCCAGGAATCGGTTGGTATCGCGCCAACATTGGCCACAACGCCGCTCGCTGGCGCCGGGCGATTATTCCACGTAATTCCTAACTCGGTCCAGCTGTTATCAGTAGCATAAAGAGATGGACCATTCGTCGAACCGTTAGTTGCGAACAATCGCAACGTGGCGCTCTGGACAGCCCCTGTTACACCGCTCACCTCAAAGCGAATAAAGCTCTGCTCGCCTGGGCTATCTACGTCGAGTCTTCTTAACGTACCATAGTTACTATCTGGGTTCGACTCCAGCACCCGCGCGTCCGCCACAGCAGCCAGCGTGATGGTACTACCACCCGGCGTGCTCGTCGCGGTAGCGGTAGAGAGCGGCGTATTCGTCGCTGTCGGAGTGGGAGCTGTTGTCGGTGTTTGGGTCGGAGTCGCTGTTGGGCCAGGGCTTGGCGTAGGAGTAGCCGTTCCGATCGGCTCGCCCAGCGCCATTTCGTAAACCTTACCGTCATTTTCATCCGGATCGCTGTCGTTGTCCACGCCGCGAGCGGCTATGTAGATGTTCACGACTCCCGGCTCTTGGCTCCCGGGAGCCAGGGTAATACCGGCTGGCTTCTTAGCGTTCGCCGTCGAAACATCAATCGCCTGCACCAGCGTGCCCGTCGTCGTGAATTCAAAAAGTGTGTTCGCAGGTATACCAATACCATAGAGATTGCCGGTATGGGGATTGAAGGCGATGCCTTCAGGATCGTCCAGTCCAAAGCCTAACGTGTCAAAGTTGGTCACCTGATCGTCCCCGGTTGGCGGTACGCCATCGAAGATTCCGTTTGCACCGGGATCCACCCGGTAGACCTCCCTGTTGACGCCATCCATCACAAAGAGCGCCCCTGACCCATCGGTCGCGTATGCAATCCCTTCAGGATCCGAACTGCCAAAATCCGCACTCTTAAAAAAACTCACACTGTCGTCCGCGGTATCGTACAACCCATCCGGCCCCGGATCGACCTCATAGACGCCTCTCGTCCCCGTATCGTCGCTAATAAAGAGGTGGTTGTTGTTCGGATTTATGTCAGCGCCGACGGGTTCATCCGAATAAGCGGTCGACGTTAGAGTATCGACCAGATTGCCAGACAACGACGACTCAAATAAATTGTCGCCGGTAAAGTATTGAGGCATCTCGTTGACTTCGCCATCGGCGATCAGTAGTGTCCCCCGTTGCGGCAAATAGACCAGCCCAGACGGGTCCGGGCTGGGTGGGTCAAACTGAGAAGTGTCGATGGTCTGCACAAGCACAAGCGAGGTCGCGAAAACACTTTGATTCGGACGCGCCGGTTCGGCAAAAGCAAACTCCACAATCCGGCCCTTTAGCGCACCAGCAGTGAGCGGTCCTTCCTCAAGCGTCGCCTCATCCCCCGCCTGTCCGGCCAACGCTAACCCACTATCGGCAATGTACAGGTTCATCCTCGCCTGCTCGTCGGTCAGGTCGCCGCTAGGAGCAAATACCATCGCCTGTGGATTCCTGAGCTCGAATTCAGTCAAATTGCGCTCGGCAACGATTTCGCCCGTCTGGGTCAGTTCATAGAGTATCTGCTCGCTGGCGCTTAATATATGAAGATGGCCGGTCGTCGGATCAAGGGCAAGGCCCCGCGCGTCACTCATGCCCTTTACCTGCAGAATCGCACTCGCTACCTGTGCCCGGTCAAACCCGCCGCTCGTTTCCGGCTCGACACGGACGAGCTCCGGTCCGCTTGCGTCAAGAACAAACAGAGTTCCGCTCGTCGCATCGACCGCCATGCCCTTCGGATCCTGCAAACCAAGGTGCATCACGTCATGGTAGACAACTGTCTTCCCATCAAGACTTCCGTCCGCATTCAAGGGAATCTCAATCAATTTACCGGCTGCAGAATTAAACAGAAGCAGGCGATTGAACCATTCGTCAGAGGCTACGTTTATTGGATCGACGAGCCCCGCGGCAATATGCGCAGACCCTTTCCAATCGCCAAAGCCGGTCAGACTAATGACTTGAATGTCTGCCGGCTGCGCCTGGCCGAATTGCCGTCCTTCCAACACGTGGAAGGTATTGCTGTTGAAAGCGTAAGCTAGGCCCGCGGGATTTGACGCGCCTGTTTGCTCTGCTTCCAGCGACCGAACGTCTGCTACGTACGGTGGATTCACTTGTGCCTGGCTTTCTGAGCTTCTCCAAAAGAAGACGATTCCGATAACTCCTAGCAAAATCAACCAGGAGAGCTTTGAACGCATTCTCGATTTCGCGAAGGTCATTTGATACTTCCTCTTTAAGGGAATTTGCCAGCCCAGTGGGATACGCCACGCCCCGACGTTTGGGCATGCTCCGCCCTTCCGGCAGAACACTGCCAGCTTCTAGCCATCTTCGTTGACGCTTCCCGGAGCAGCGGCTACGACAGAAAGCGATATAGGGTTTCGCTTGCGGATTTGGGTGACGTTGAGCGTGCGAGACGCTATAGGGAATGATTCAGTCCACAGCACGAATTCAGGTGGTTGCGCTGAGAAGATGGATGTGCCCTGATTACATTATAGGTGCACTAGGATTGAATCATATTGCAATTTTGTTGCAGTTTTTCAGTCGGAAGCGATCACCCGCCCGGCAGTCGTCCCGCGCTCCCATCAGTCGGCGTTAAATAAATAACCGGCTCCTCGAACGGTTCGAATGATCACAGGCATACTCGGATCACTCTCCAGCTTCTTGCGCAGCCGAAAGATCAGCGGGCGAATGATACTCGCTGCATGGTCAGGCTCCAGCCGCTCCCCCCACGCTTCGTAAGCAAGAGCTTGATACGACAACACATCGCCGGCTTTCCGTAGAAATACCTCCAGGATGGCAGTCTCGCCCTTCGTCAGAGTCACCCGCAGCGTGTTCGTGCCAAGAACCGTCGCTTCACGAGCAACTGGATCAAATATCAGTCGCCCCCGCCTTTCATTGCGATTGTCAATTTCGCCGCTAGACTGCTTGCCAAACGCTCGTTGTTCGTCGCCGACGATCTCGGTCCCAATGACGCCTAACTGGATCATTCTTCGCTGTCGCATCGCCCGTTGTGCCAGTTTTGCGGCGATAGTCTCCAGAATTTGCTTGATTGCCACCGGCTTGCTGAGATAGTCGGCTGCGCTTCTCCTTAACGCGGCGATTGCCGAATCTTGTGTGGGATTAGCCGTAAGCACGATTGTGATCAGATCTGGATAGTTTGAAGCAATCTTATTGAGAACCTCCACGCCGTACATGTCGGGCAGCTGTAGGTCGAGAAGCATCACATCAATGGACTCAGCCTCCAGTTTTTGAAGCGCTTCTCGCCCAGAGCCTGCCTCCTCAGGCCGGTAACCTGCGATTTGACACGCGCGTGCAAGCAACCAACGCGTATCCTCTTCGTCGTCGACGATAAGTACCCGACCCGCACCACTGAACGCCATGTGTTTACCCACCCATACCGCAATTCGGCCAACTGAACAGGCGCGGCGCTTCGGCGCATAGCTGCTTCCGCCACAAGCAGTCTTCGCTGCGCGAATCTCCTCCTCCCCTTATAGTATAGACGAATTATTCGAATTTTTCTAGAGTAGAACCGTCGAGAATGCGAGCTTCTATTTGTC
>JAICPS010000257.1 GCA_025929715.1 Anaerolineae bacterium
CGCCGATGGCGGCCTGAACGGGACCAACGGCTGTCGCATCGTCTACGCGCCATACCTGTAGGAGTTCACCCGTCTCGCCCGCTTGCACCTGCTCGGTAAGCCAGCGGCTACCCAAAAGGGTCAACGCCGGCTCTGACTGGCCAAAGACAGCCCGATCATCCTCCTCCGGCAGATTCGCAACCGGCCCCAGGCGGTAGACCGTAAACGATGGATCCAGGTCATCAGGGCGCAGGGTGACAGTGTCCAGCGGCTCAACCCAATCCTCGAATGCAGGGTGTAGCGGCGTGGCTGCGGGAACCAGCAGGTCTCCACCATCCCCCCGCGGCAGAATAAGCGCCGAGCGAGCGTCGACCCAACGGACGTTGTGAGCCTCGGGCAACAGCACGAGCCCAATCGATTGGTCGTGAGCCGGTCCCGGCACGACTGAGGAAATAACCGTCCTTCGCAACTCGGTGTTGGCTTTAGCGTACGCCAGCTGCTCCACCAGCGTGTGCTGGTAGGCGGCGCGTACTTCCGGCGCCCGCCCCCAACGCACAAAATAGTCGCCTGCCGTCGTCCATACAACCCATACCAGCCATATCCCGGCGGCTACTCGCGCCAGCCAGGCCGCAGCCTCTCTGCCTGAGTTGCGAAAATGCCGCTCTAGCGCCACGAAGCCCACGGCTGGCAGCAAAAAGGCCACCGGCATCGCGCCCACATTGCGCGTCGTGTTGGCGGTGGCTCCGGTGAGCAACGAGGGCGCCACGCCAACCACGAACCAGATCAGCAAAAAAGCATAGCGTGGTCTGCGCCAACGCCAGAGGCAAAAGGCAACACCCAGTAAGAAGAAGAGGGCCGTCAGCGGGATAAAGACCGGCCGACCGGGAAGGTTATACGCCAGGAACTGGTCGCCATAGCCGGGCCAGACGAAGGCCAGCAGCGCGCCAGTCGCATTCTCCAGCAGCGGCGCCAGGTTGCCCTCTTGCAGGTCATCCAGCGCCGCAAACATTTGCAGACGCGTCTGCGCTTCCGGGTGCTGATACAGATAAAGGAACAAGGGCGTGACCAACAGCGCGGTAATGAATAGGGCGGCGACCACCCCAGGCCACAGGCGTCGGAGCAGCAGCCGACGCTGCACAAAAGCCAGATAAAGTAGAAAAAACGGAAATACCAGCCACAACGCACGCGCTGCCAGATAATTGTAGAGGGCGGCTGACAGGCACAGCGCCAGGCCGGCGACGAGGATCCAATCGCGCGGCGTGCCGTGAGCAGGTTCCCCGCTCCGGGCGTGCGCCTGCGCCCGCTGCAACAGCAGCCAAAAGAAGATCATGGCTGCGCTGGTGAAAAAGGGCATCATCCCCGCGCGTAACGCCTCCCGGCTGGAAGCCAGAGGCCAGAAGGACACCGCTATCAAAGCCGCAGCCAGCCACCCCGTCGTACGGCCCAGCGCCAGGCGACCCCACAAATAGGTAGCGCTCAGCGCCAGCAGGTTAAAATAGACAATAACCAGGCGCAGCGCCAGCACGCCACGGCCTATCAGCGCCATAAGCGCGGCGACGGTATAGCTGTAAAGCGGCTCGCTCCCGTAGTTCAGGGGAAAAAAAAGTGCCAGGTTGCCCCCCAGGATCCCAATCGCCTCGCGCCCATGATTCGCCTCGTCATGCGTCAACCCCGGCGGTATCTCCGTGAGCAAATGCACGCGGAATAGAAAGGCGGCGAGGAGGATGATGATGAGACTGGTGGCTGACCGCCGCATCGGTCAGCCAACAGCCTCTTTTATCTTCGCCACCGCAAACAACTCCCTCTCAAAAAACCAGCGAAACGGCGGCAGTCGGAAGGCTATCCAGTGCAGTCCGTCGACGACGGCATTTTCCCGTTCGCTGCGCGGGGGAGAATCGAGCCACACTTTGCCTTCGAAACCGGCCTCGCGTAGCGTGCGCCGCATGCTGAGCAGATCCTGTTCGTTGACGTGCACCTCCTGGTTCACCGGTGTGATGGCGCGTGGATCCCGCGGATAATGGCGTCCCTGTCCCAGCAACGTACGAAAGCGACGCACCCAGGGATAGGCATATTCATCATACCAGCGGTTGGGGGCCGTGTGTACAATGAAAAGACCATCAGCTTTTAAGACGCGCCTTACTTCCAGGAGCGCCCTTTGCAGTTCCCACGGATAGAGATGTTCGACCACGTCGAACATCAACACGCGATCAAAACTCCCGTTGGGAAAGGGCAGCACCTTGGCGTCTGCGCGACAGACCCCGGCCTTCTTGCGCGGTTCGCTACCATTCTGCTCGGCCTCTACCACATCGCGGGACATCGCCGTGGCGGCCTGCGCGTAATCGATGCCAAACGCCTCGATCCCCAGCCGCATGCAATGGCGCAGGATTTCGCCGCGCCCGCAGCCCACGTCCAGGATACGCATCCCGGCCCGCACGTCGGCGACGTCAAACGCGTCGTGCAGGCGACGTGAAAGATGCTGGCCCTCCGATTCCAAAAAGACATCATATCCTTCACAGGCAGTCAGGAAATACTCTTCGTCGTATAGTGTGGACGGCAGTGATTTGCCTTCGTCTTCCCTGGACATCGTGGCGGCATTATCAGTTGCTAAGTGTCAGGTGTCAAGTGAGGTGTTAGCTATCGGCAAGCAGTTGAAAGCTGTCAACTGAAACCTTTCCTGCTATCCTGCGTATTGAGTAATGAATAGTCAGGAGAACCAGGGTGTGAACGACGAAGAACAGGTGTGGCTGGAGCAGGCCAGACGTGGCGACAAGTCTGCCTTTGGCCGGCTAATCGAGGCCTATCAAGGCCCCGTTTACAATCTTGCATATCGCATGTTGGGCAACCGCGGTGAAGCGGAAGAAGCTGCCCAGGAAGCATTTATCCGGGCCTATACCAGGCTCGATACGTATGATCCTGCGCGGAAATTCAGCACGTGGATGCTCTCGATTACGTCCAACTACTGCGTAGATCTGCTGCGCAAGCGGCGCGCCCTGCTTTTATCTCTGGATCAGCCGCTGCCGCCGCACCCCGCGCTCATGTCCGATCGCGCCGAAAATCCTGAAGCGCAGGCTGCGGACAGCGAGCGCGAAGCCATGGTGCAGGCGCTTCTCGAAACCCTGCCCGAAGACTACCGGCAGACCGTCGTACTACGCTATTGGTATGACCTTTCTTATGAGGAAATAGCCGAGGTAATGGACACCTCGGTCAGCGCCATCAAATCGCGGTTGTTTCGCGCGCGGCGCCAACTGGCAGAAGTGAGCATCGAACAGGGAATGTTCCAGAGCCTGCAACTGGAGCCGGAATAATGCGTAATGGAGATAAGGCGAGGAATGAACAATGATTGACATGCCGGAAGAATATATGGACCATGAAGATGTATATGCGCTGATGATGGAGGCGCTCGACGGTGAGCTTTCAGACTCGGGTTGGGCCGAACTGGAGTCTCACCTTCGCGCGCGTCCCCGTCTGGCGCACGAGTGGGAAGCCATGCGAGCGGTTGACGCGCTTTTCAGAAACTCGCCCATACTCCATCCGGCGATAGATCTGACGCGCAGAACTGTGGCGCAGCTGCCGAGTCCGAGGCAGCGTCTCTATGCCGGTATCATCATTTACGTCATGTTACTGGCGAGCGGCCTTATCCCGCTGGGAGCCATTGCCTGGATTGCAATCCAGTTATTGCCCGTGGTGGCGCAGCCGGCTTTCCTGCGCGGCTTGTGGCAGGCAGGCGTTGAATTCCTGCAGCTGCTGCAGGTGATGACGACAGCCCTGCTCGGCGGCGCCGGCGAATTCGTGCGCCAACAACCGGCCGTGTTAGCCTGGTTCGTGGTCATCGTGGCCGTCATTATCTTATGGGCAGCTGTCTACAACAGGCTGGTTCTGCAATCGCGCCGGGTGGAATCTTAGGGCCAAAGTGGAGAAACCGATCATGAAACGTATTGTATTTATTCTAGCGCTTCTCTTCGTTTTACTACTACCGTCCGCCTTCGCGTTCGCGGCGTCCCCTTTCGACCGCATCATTGGTAGGGGTGAAACAGTCGACGAGGACATTACCGTCGTCGACGACCGACTGGTCGTCGAAGAAGGCGGCACCGTCGACGGCGCCGTTACCGTGTTCAGCGGCAGCGCCGACATTGCCGGAACGATTACAGGCTCCGTTACCGTTTTCGGCGGCGAGACGGCGCTTTCCGGCGTCGTCGAGGGCGACCTGGTGCTCTTTGGCGGCAGTCTGGAGCTGGCGCAGGGTGCAGAGGTCGGCGGCTCCTGCCTCGCCTTAGGCGGCTCCATTGAAGATGATAGCGACGACGTGAGCTGCACCGCTTTCGGCCACCGCCTTGGCGCTTTCGGAGTGTTGGACCAGTTTCCGGTAATGCCGGAGATGCCAGACATGCCCGAGGCCCCCGAGATGCCCGAAATGCCCGAGATGCCGGAGATGCCCGACGCGCCCGACCGGCCACACATTGACGTGCGTGGTCCCTCGTTGGCTGCACGTGTGGGCGAATACGTGCTGGACGTCACCGAAGTAATCGGACGCAGCCTGCTGATGGGTATCCTGGCGTTGGTAGTGACAGCAATCTTTCCGCGCCAGTTACAGCGGGTGAGCGACACAGTGCGTAGCAAGCCTGCCGCCAGCGGCGTCGTCGGTCTGCTAACGGCGATCGCCGGACCTTCCATCATCGTGCTGTTACTCGTCGTTTTGGCCATTACCTGCGTGGGTCTGCTACTCTACCCCGCCGTGTTCCTGCTGGGTCTGGCTCTGTTTGCGGCCATGATGATGGGTTGGATAGCCTTAGGCGACATTCTCGGCCGCATGCTCATGCGCTCCCTGGGCGCTACAAAGCAGGGATTGGCGGTCAGTGCCGCGCTGGGCACGGCGCTGCTCACGCTAATTCTTGGCGCGCTGGGGCTCCTACCCTTCGTTTGGGGCGAAAGCCTGGTTTACGTCCTGCTCGCCTGTGTAGGATTGGGCGCAGCAACGCTGACCCAATTCGGCACCAAGCCTTACCCACCCGAGGGAGCCCCGCCGGCGAATCAGGATAAGGTGGATGCGGCGATGCAAACCCTTCCACCCAAGTAAAACGATCTTAAAAATCGTACCACGAAAGAGGGCGCTAACCACTCCGGTCAGCGCCCTTTCGCTATTCCTCTAGATTTTCTACTGTCTACTTTCGTTCAGGCCCAGCCCTGGTCCTGGACGAGCTTGGTTATCACAGGGATTTCTACCATCTTGCCCTGGTAAGCCTGGTAAGCCCAGTATAACGTAACCAGGAACAGTACGAGCCAGGGGATGCAGAGCAGAAACGAGGTAACCGAGCCGATAATATAGACGAGGATACCCCAGACCAACGCCTGCATGTTGTGGGCGCGGATGAAAGGACGATTCTTCTTATCTTCCATCAGGAGGATAATAATCGGTATGAGCGGGGTCAGGACGTAGGCCAGGGCCGCCCACAATTTGTCGTCACTCGTTACTCCCATATCAGGTTCCATATTTTCAACGTTAATGTCGTCTTCCATTGTGCCTCCTCGATAGGCCGATTAAATGATTCGCTGCTCGATAACACCAGGGTCTAAATCCGATTGTAGATGTCGCCGGATAGTTCGTCAACAGTACGGCAGTTCCGACAGGGTGCACGCCGATTCCGTCGACGGACCGCGACCATCCTGATCGCCAGCTTTGTCAAAACGCCGGCTTCGCCACCATGCCTTTGTCATTCTTCGTCGCAATCTGCCCATACAGGTGCCCGGTGCTCGCCAGGAACCAGATCGGTCCGACGAGTCCCAGAATGAAAGGTCCGCAAATCGTGATGACCGAAATGCTGATCACGAGTTGGAGGACAAGATTAGCGACCAATAACGCCAACCAGGCGAGCACAATGTCGCCCAGATTGGCGCGCGTTAGCTGCAGCACCTCGCCAAATCTAAAAAGCGAGCCAAGGGTACCGTAACGCACGTACTGCACGTTAAGCGCCGGTGTGATAAAGCCGAGCGCCAGGCTCAGGAGCAGGATCAAGCAGCCCAGTACAATCCAAATTGTAACGCTGATCCCCGCTAACGCCCCGGCAATCTCATCGCTTTCTGCACCAAAGGCCGGGAGAAATGTGGCGAAAAAACCGATGCACAGCAGAAGCAACACGGGTGAGCTGTAGACAAGCAGCGCGATGGTTAAATTGAGTCCATCCATAAACAGCCTACCCATGTTATCCCAGGCTGGCAAACGCTCCGTTTCTCCCTCCATCACCAGCCGCGTCTGTGCCAGCTGGTAACCGATGAGCAGAACGATCGGGATGCCCAGCAGTAGAAGAGAGATCAGTACAATGAGCCCGCCAATGAGAAACTTCCTGATCCATTCCGGGTCTTGCGTGAAGAATGTAAATGCCTTACCGATATCCACGGTGATTCCCTCCGTTTCGTGGCTAAGAGTCTGTGCGTTGAATGAAGAACTTCCACCTCAAGCGAATTGTAAAGAGTCGCTTGCGGTTCGTCAACGAACACAACCCGCTTTTACTTTCCCGTAAACTGTCTTACTGCTGGACGCTAGAGTTTCCGGGAAAGTACCTGTAGAATCTCCTCATGAGCAGAATCGTCTTCATGGGCACGCCAATGTTTGCCGTGCCCGTTTTGCACGCGCTCCTGGAAACGCAGGAAGTGGTTGGCGTCGTGACGCAGCCCGACCGGCCGGC
>JAICPS010000311.1 GCA_025929715.1 Anaerolineae bacterium
GGTGCGTATAAACGGTGTGCGGTGAAGGGTGGCTGCTCCATTACCGCAACGGGCACACTTGCCAGTAAGAGACGAGCCTGCTCATTCTCCGCCGGCAAGGGGCGCCCGTTATCGCTCTCATAGGCTCCGGTGTATAGGGCATAGTCGCCCGGCTGCGTCGCCAGGCGCGGCGTGATGCGCAACTGGGTCAGCGTGATGCCGTCCGGACGGGCGGGCGCCGGGATATCCTGCTGGCCGGCGATGGCGCCGTCGCCGCCAACCAGGTGGGCGAAGAGCGTGATGTCGGGAGGCGCAGCTCCGGCAATGGGGCGCCAGGCGACGGTCAACACCGATTCGCGCAAAGGTACAAATTCAGCGCTATCGAGATGGTATCCCAGAAGCTCGATTTGCCCGCCGAGCGTGTGCTCCAGATTGGTGTAGCCGTCAGGAAGCGTGAGGCGCTGTTCGTTTGAAAACAGGAAGGCGTCGCCCAGCGGCTCGTAGGCCGGAAGGCCCTGATAACTAGTGGCGTCAAAATGCGTGGCAATGACGGCGCGGCCCTCGGCCATAGTTGCGCCGATGCGACGCGCCCAAGTCTCGCCGTACGGCTCGGCGGTGGGAAAAACGTAGTGCACTTCGACGTCGGGCCGTTCCCCTTCGACATCCTGCAGATACCAGAGCGGGTTTGCCCAGTGCCAGTCGGCGAGTACGACGCTACTGGTTGGAGCGTCGCGCAACAGTGTCGCGGCGTATTTGCGCGCAGTAAAGTCGCGGTTCAGATGGGCAAAGCTGGCGTAGCGCAGTACGCCCTGGGCGAAGGCGGTCACCAGTAATAGCGCGGCTAACAATGGCACCAGAGCCTGGCGCAAAGCGGCCCAGTTGTCTCCGGGGGCAGGAACGCGCTCGGGTATAGCTCCGGCCAGAAGTAGCGCCGCGGGCACATAGGCCGGCATCATGTACTCGACGGTCTGTGGCGCGCGGTAGGTGGCGGTGACGAGCGTATGCAATGCAAATGCGGCGGCCAGCGCCAGGGCCAGCCGTTTCTGGCGCCCCAGGAGTATTCCGAAGCCCAGCAGCATCCCGGCAAGGAGCAGCCAGTGGAACTGAAAGCTCATGACGTTGCCCATCACTCTGAGCCGCGCCCATAGTTCCTGCGGAGCTGTATAGGCGAACAGATCGCCGCGAAAGCCCAGGGCCAGAACGTGTTGCAGGAAACCAGACAGCGTCGCTAACTCCGGGGACACGCCGCGTACGGCGCCGGTCGCAGTAAGTGCGCGGAGTGGGAAAAAGATTAGCGGTGTGAGCCCCAGGAGCAGCCCCGCGATAGGCCAGCGCCAGCGGGCGGGTTGGCGCAACAGGGATGGGTCAAGCCTGAGCAGGGCGAGGGCAATGACGAGGGCTATGAAGATGAGTGACGGGTGGTGAGTGACGCCTAACGACAGGGTGAGGGCGAGTAGAAATATCATCCGGTTCGGGAAATGATCGGGAGCGCCGGCATCTCTGCCGGCCCCGTACCCAGTAAGGCGTTGGCGGTCCGAAATGCGATCGCGGATTAGCAGCAGAAGGTAGATTGCCAACGCCGCAAAGAAGGCCGTGAGCGATCGGACGTTTGCGGTGGTGGCTTGCGCCCAAAAGGTGGTCGCCGTACCGAGGGCGACGGCGGCGATTAGTCCAGCTAATGCACTGCGGGTGAGGCGCACGGCGCTGAGAAAGACGAATGCCAGGGTGGCGGCGGCGATGACCGCGGAGAGCGCATTTACTCGGTAGGCGGCCGTGGGGCCAACAGGCAGCAGCGTGGCAATGTGCGCTATCACTGTATACAGAGCGAAACCGGGAGGGTGAGCCACGCCCAACTGGGCGGCGACAAGCTGAAGTTCGCCGCTGTCGGCAGGCAAAATGTCGGGCGCGAGGGTAGCCAGATAAAGGACGGCAGCGCCAACAAAGACCAGCACGGCCGCCGGACACGCTGAAGGAGCAAAGCGGTGATGAACGACCTGGCGCAGGTATGCCGAGAGTGACGCAATGATCGTAATGGCGGCAGTAGCCAGGGCTATGCCCGGATGCAACGCGGGATAAAAAACGTAGAAGGTGAGAGCGACCGCCGGCCACAGCAGCTTACGCGGAAAAAGACGCGAAAGAAGGATTGCTCCGGCAATTGTGGTAATCAGGGTGAGCACAATAGCGCCGGCCGGCCCCGGCCGTAGCGATTCGGCGAGCACGCGCCCGGCGTAGAGGCCCGGGACCACATGGGTAAAAAGGCGGATAACAGAGAAGATGCGTTGGGACGGACGTAGTCGCGAGGCGGCGAGAGAGCGCATGGCCCATGATTGTATCTAATCGAGGCACAGGCGCTAAGTACCTGAGTATTGGCCACTAGTACCAGCGTACTATTAGAAACATTTACAAATTTCTTATTTCCGTTATACTAATGGGTGGGAATTTGTGGCAGGCATATACCAGTCGCTAAGGCGGTCGAAAATAATAGTTCGATCGCCTTACTTTATTTATGGTCCTTGATGGCGGGAAGCGAGTTCTTCAAGGACATCGTCCCAGGGCGCTCCCTGAGCCAGAAGCAGCACGAGAAGATGATAGGTGAGGTCGGCTGCCTCTTCGATGAGGCGCTGTGTCCCCTGGCTCTTTGCTGCCAGGATTACTTCGATAGCTTCCTCCCCCACTTTCTTAGCAATCTCATCTTCACCCGCACGCAGGAGTTGGCTGGTGTAAGACGCGGCGCTTGGATTGTCGTGGCGGTCCTGCAGGGTGTTCCAGAGTGCGGCCATGATATCAGGATTACGGGTTCCCACGGTTAACCTTTTTTATGATAACTCAGGTCACGCGGCCCGAGGCATGGGTGCGTCAAGGAACCGCGGGATGATTGCAAGCAGCATATCGACCTGGTCCACCACTGTTACATGGGAGGTGCCGGGTAGTATGGCGAGCTGTGAGCTGGGGAGTCCGGCGGGGGTATCGCCGAAGACGCCGCCGCCGAGCAGTCGAAACATCTCCACGGCGTGTTCCGGGCGGACGAGATCGGAATCACCGATGATCAGCAGCGTAGGGGCTTCGAGCGCCTGGATGGTCTCGGCCGGTATGTCCTGGATTCCTCGATCCATTTCCGTCTTTTTGGCAAATAGGGTGGCGAAATCCTCCGGCCTGGGCGCTATTCGCATGTACTCCTCATGCCAGGGCGAGTCAAACATCATTTCGGGTTTCATCTCCCCCAAACCTTCCATCAGACCGGGATGGATGCCGCTCAAGGTGTGAGAGACTGAGGCCAGCACCAATTTGCGCACCATATCCGGGTGCCGGATGGCGAACAGTAAGGCGACGGTACCGCCCATGCTGTAACCAAAGACATCGGTCTCTTCGATGTCAAGCTGCCGGAGTGCGGCGGCAGTGTCGTCGGCCATCTGCTCCATCGAGAGCGGACGGTCAATGTCGGCGGTGCGCCCGTGGGCCTGCATCTCGAAGGCGATGACCTGCCGGGTCTTAGCAAGTTCTGGCACCAGCTTGCCGAACGAGGTACCTATTGCCGAAAAAGCGCCGTGCAATAGAACCAGTGGTTGGCCCGTACCGTGTACCTCGTAATACATATTCAGGCCGTTGACGTTAACATATTTACCCTGTAATTCATTTGTTTCCATATCTGTCTTTCCTTTCGTAAATGAGAAGGTGGCGCGTGAGTGCTTCGTCTGGCAATTATAACCTCAGATCGGGACGCTTCGCGAAGCAGGGGCGGTTCGCGAACCGCCCTTATGATCGACCGTTATCGTCCAGTGCACGGTAGAAGCACGTTCGTTCGCCTGTATGGCAGGCGGGGCCTGCGGGGTCAACCAGCAGTAGCAGCGTATCCTGGTCACAGTCGACCAGAATCTGGCGCACTTGCTGGATGTTGCCAGAAGTGGCGCCTTTATGCCATAGCTGCTGCCGGCTGCGGCTCCAGAAGTACGCTTCGCCGGTCTCGCGCGTCAGTCTCAGCGATTCGGCGTTCATCCAGGCAACCATGAGCACCTTGAGCGTGTTGACATCCTGCACGACGGCGGGGATCAGGCCGCGCGAGTCGAAGTTGAGGGGCATGAGAAGATCCTTGTAGAGCGTGATTTGTGGGGTGTGGCGTGCGATGCGGTCATTATTGCGTTGCCACGCGTACGGGAATGCCCTGCTGTGCCAGGAACTGTTTGAGGTCTCCTATCTTAAGCTGGCGATAGTGGAAGAGGGTGGCGGCGAGGGCGGCCGCGGCGCGGCCTTTGGTGAGCGCCGCGGCGAAATGCTCGGGAGTTCCGGCGCCGCCGGAGGCGATGACCGGGATATTAACCGCCGTGGCGACGGCGCGCGTCAAGGGAATGTCGTAGCCCGTCTGGGTGCCATCGCCGTCCATGCTGGTGAGCAGGATCTCCCCGGCGCCGCGCGCTTCCGCCTCGCGCGCCCAATCGACGGCGTCCAGGCCGGTTGCAACGCGGCCGCCGCTGACAAAGACCTCCCAGCGTCCCTGCGACTGGGCGCGAGCGTCGATTGCCACGACGATCGCCTGGCTGCCAAACTCGCTTGCGCCGGCCGTGATCAGCGAGGGATCGCGCACCGCGGCGGAGTTGATGCTGATCTTGTCCGCCCCGGCTCGCAAGATGGCGCGCATATCTTCTACGGTGCGGATGCCGCCGCCCACGGTGAAGGGTATGAATACCTGGTCGGCGACTGCGCGAGCCATTTTCATCACTATATTCCGCGCCTCGTGCGTGGCGGTAATGTCCAGAAAGACCAGCTCGTCGGCTCCTTCGGCGTCGTAGACGCGCGCCTGTTCGACCGGGTCACCCGCGTCGCGCAGGTTGACGAAATTGACGCCTTTGACGACGCGCCCATCTTTGACGTCGAGACAGGGGATGATGCGCCTCGCTAGCATGGCGGTTCCTCCTCTTCGTACCCGGCATGAGCGTCCGGCATCTCGGCGGCAATACTGAGCGCTTCCGCGAGGTCGAGTTTCCCTTCGTAAAGGGCGCGGCCGGCGATCAGGCCTACAACGCCATCATGAGCCGCCTTGCGCGCGCGGCGCACGTCTTGCAGAGAGGCCACCCCACCGGAGACGATAACCGCCAGGCCCGTCTCCCGCGCCAGTTGTGCAGATGCCGCCGCGTTGACGCCGGTGAGCACGCCGTCGCGGTCGATGTCGGTGTGAATGACCGTGCTTACGCCTATCTGCGCGACCTGGCGGCCAAGGTCCACGGCGCTCACGCCGCTGCCGGTCTGCCAGCCGCGCGTGCGCACGACGCCGTCACGCGCGTCGAGGGCCACGACGATACTTGTAGGGCCGAAGAGTGAGATTGCTTGTTGCAGTAAATCGGGACTTTCGACGGCGATGGTGCCCACGATCACCCTGCTGGCGCCCGCGTCGAGGGCGCGCTGCACGTCATCGAGGCTGCGGATGCCGCCGCCGAATTGGACATGTGGGCCAATCTGAGACAAACCTGATAGCGCCTGCCAGTTGGCGGCCCCGCCCTCGTCAAAAGCGCCGTCCAGGTTGACGACGTGCAGCCAGCGAGCCCCGGCGTCGGTCCAGCGTTGGCCCGTGGCCTGGGGATCGGAGCTAAAGGTCGTCTGGCGGCTGGGGTCGCCGTGCTGCAGGCGAACCACCTGCCCGTGGCGCAGGTCGATGGCGGGATAGATGGTGAAATCGATCATAAAACGATGCTTCCTTACTTCTGTCAATCTGAGCGGTCCCATGCTGCATGGGCGTCTTCGGAGCGAAGAATCTCGATACGCCGCGCTGCGCGAGATCCTTCGTTTCACTCAGGATGAC
>JAICPS010000725.1 GCA_025929715.1 Anaerolineae bacterium
AATCGGCGGCGCGTTTGGCGGCGAGAAAGATACCGGTGGGGGTCGCGAGTCGGGCTCGGACGCCTGGAAAGCTTATATGCGCCGGCAGACAAACACCATTAATTGGTCACACGACCTGCCGCTCGCTCAGGGCATCGAATTTGGTGACTGATTTCGGGCCGGCGTATGCGACCATACGCCAGCTGTTTTGCTTGACAGGATCCCACACACTCGATTAAAATAGTGTTTGTGAAATTTGTCACGAAATGTCTGAAAGGATCTTGAATGGCTACGGTCTCAGTTGGCACAGATGAACACGTTGTCTCCTCTCCCCCCGGACCACGAGGACACTGGTTGTGGGGAACGGTGCGCGAATTTCGCAGGGATATTCTCGGTACAATGCAATCCTGGGTACAGGAATACGGCGACGCGATCCGTTTTCGCTTTTTTCTCCATTACTATAGCTACATTTTTAGCCATCCCGAGCACAACAAATACATCTTACAGGACAACAACCACAACTACACCAAGTTACCCAGTCCGACACTCGGGCTGTTGGTTCCGTTGGTCGGCTATGGTTTGGTGACGAACGACGGCGATTCGTGGCTACGCCAGAGGCGCCTGGCGCAACCTGCATTTCACCGTCGCCGGATAGAGCGTTTCAGCGAAATTATGACTGCAGCGGCAGAATTGATGGTGGAGAGTTGGCATCCGGTGGCGAAAGAGGTTGGCAGCATCGACCTCAGTGAGGAGATGATGCGTCTGACGCTGGAAATCGTAGGCAAATCGCTTTTTTCGGTGGATCTGACACGCGAAGCTGAAACCGTCGGTACGGCGTTTTTAGCGGCAAACCGCCAGTTTCGCGACTTTAGCTCGCATCCATTTGGCACGTGGCTGATGAATATGCCGTGGTTGCCGCGCACGCGGCGCTTTATGCGGAACGTGGCGCTGCTGGACCGGATCGTGAACGGTATCATCGACGGGCGTCGCAGTAGCCGCGATGCTGGGTCGGGCGCGTCTGAGGATCTGCTTGATCTGCTGATGGACGCGCAAGACGCTGAAACAGGCGAGCGTATGAGCGATCGCCAGCTGCGGGACGAGGTAATGACTCTGATGCTGGCGGGCCACGAAACAACCTCTAACGCCCTGACATGGGCGCTTTATCTACTATCAGAGCACCCACACGTGCGCGAGGAGTTGGAGCGTGAAGTTGACGAGGTTCTGTCTGGCCGCATTCCAGTGTTTGAGGATATTTCGCGGCTAAATTACACCAACATGGTTCTGGAAGAGTCGATGCGCCTATATCCGCCGGCTTACGCCATGACGCGCACGGCAACCAGCGCCGACGTTGTCGGCGGTTTCCACGTCGATAAAGGCGCCATCGTCACCCTGAGCCCATATCTGACCCATCGACACCCGGAGTTCTGGGACGCGCCAGAAGCCTTCGATCCGCAGCGCTTCACGCCACAACGCAAAGCCGAGCGCCCCCGTTACGCCTACATGCCCTTCGGCGGCGGCCCACGCATGTGCATTGGCAACAATTTTGCTATGACAGAAGCTACGCTGATCCTGGCGATGATTGCGCAGCGTTATCGGCTCGACCACGTCGAGGGCCATCCGGTAGACCTGGAACCACTGATTACGCTCAGGCCGCGTTACGGGATGGCGATGACGCTGCACGAGCGATAAGGCATTAGGCAGAGGAAGCAACCAATGGAAAGGAATGACGAGGGACCCCACTCTGTAGTCGTCCGCTCTGACAGACCTTTAATGCCGGATGGATACCTGTCCGCAGCAGGCAAGGGAACGCTGCTTCCTTGGCGCCACGCGCAGGAACGCCTGGAGGAAGCACGCAACTATTGGATCGCTACGGTAAGGCCGGACGGCAGACCACACGCGACCCCGGTGTGGGGTGTATGGCTTGACGACAGATTGTACTTCGACGGCAGTCCAGAAACTCGCCGCGGGCGCAATCTGGCACAGAATCCCGCGGTCAGCGTGCACCTGGAGAGCGGCGACGACGTG
>JAICPS010000733.1 GCA_025929715.1 Anaerolineae bacterium
CAGCCGCGGCCCGACTCCGGGCACCAGTGCCAGACACAAGGCGGCGCGCCGATAATCGGTTTTGTCGGCTGAAGCGGTAACGGTCGTCATGGTGATTGAGAACGGGCTTTGCGCCGGCCTGCCTGGAATCCGGAGGCGAGCAGCTTGAGCGGGACGTTAGATGTTTTGCCTGCGACTGAGTTGAGTAGCGAAAATCTAGCACAGGGGCACTCCGATTGCGAAACAATTCAACCGGCAAAACGTCCAACGGGTGGGCGTCTCGAAAGTAGGTGGGAAATGTGCTCTGCTGATTGGGGATCAGAGGGGCTTACCTATTTTCCACTTTAGACGGAGCGACCCGGCCATGGCTAAACAGCAACAGCAGCTTGAACTCTCGTCGGTACAGGAAGCGGAAGCCGAGCGGATTGAGCACGTTTTGCGGGAGGCGGCCAACGAGGATATTCGACAGCTGGCCCGCTTGTTGGCGTCCAAGAAAGACCAGGAGTTGTTCGGTCAAACGGAGTATCAGGTCCGGGACATCGTCCATGGCCTGGGGGCGAAGGCCCTTCAAGCGGCCGCCAATGAGCGGTCTAAAAAAGGGGTACCACGGTAGTAGCTGTGCCTGCGCTTGCGGCCGTTCTGCGAGATTTGTCAATTGGCGCCCGAAGCGCGTCTTGAGCTTGGTGGGTGAGATGGAACTGAACCGCGCGTATTACCACTGTGCCGCCTGCGGCTGCGGGCTGGTGCCGTGGGATCTGCACTTGGCGATAGGACATCGCCATCTCACACCGGCCGCGGAGGAGATTACCACGTTGGCCGGAACGTTGGAATCGTTTGCTCAAGCCTCTGAGCGGACGCTGGTCAAAATGGCCGGCTTGCGACTGAGCGAATCGACCGTGGAGCGCACCACGGAAGAAGCCGGCCTGCGGTTGCGTGAAGCGCGTCGAAAGCGAGTTCGCTTGGGCAGGGATCGTCGATGGGCCTGGCAGCGCGACGCGCGCGGTCGCACATGCGCCTATGCCAGCCTGGATGCGACCGGCGTGCGACGCCAAGGTCCTCACGCATCTCGCCTGGAGGGACGCATGGCCTATAACGCCATGATCTACAACCCGAACAGCCCGCACGACCCACGACGTTGTTTGCCGCATCAAGTGCGATATTTGGCCGGTTTTGTGGGGTTGGATGAACTTGGGCTGCAACTGCGATCCCAGGCTGCGCAAGTCGGCTGGGATGAGGCGGAGCAACAGGTCGCCCTGACGGACGGCGGCAATGGACTGGAGGAGTTCATGCACCGCAACTTCCCCTTAGCGCAGTGCATTTTAGACTTCTATCATGCGAGCGAACACGTCGCCAATCTCGCGCGGGCCATGCATCCCCAGAATGAGGAGGCGTTTGGGCAGCTTACTCAGCAGTGGTGTCATCTAATGAAGCACGAAGGGGGTGCGGCCCTGTTGCGAGTTTGGGAGGAACTTGACTTGAAACCTCATGGCACGATGGTGTGCGAGGTGTATCGCGCAGAGACACAGTATCTGCGCAACAATGTCCACCGCATGGACTATCCGACGTACCTGGCCAACGGCTGGCAGATTGGCTCGGGCCCAGTCGAAGCGGCCTGCAAGACGGTCGTTGGCCAGCGGCTCAAGTGCAGCGGTATGCGTTGGGGCGACGACGGAGCCGATGCTCTCTGTCACCTGCGCGCCTTGTACCTCAGCGAACCGGACCAATGGGACTCGTTCTGGTCAACCCAAACTCGCCAAACCCAACCACTCTAAAGACGCTCACCCAAATTGACCATCACCGTGCGTCCGAACGGACGAGGGTGCCGATGGCGAGAATCAAAACGAACACCCGCTGCGAGAAGGCAAACAGGTGCAAACTTTAGCGTCTCTCGAC
>JAICPS010000266.1 GCA_025929715.1 Anaerolineae bacterium
GACGGCGCTGCTGGCCGGCATCATCGCCTTTTCACAGTGGGATATCAAGAAAGTTTTGGCTTATTCCACGGTCAGCCAGCTTGGATTCATGGTCGCCGCTGCCGGCATGGGCGCCTACGTTGCGGCCATGTTCCACCTCATCACCCACGCCTTCTTCAAGGCCCTCCTCTTCCTCAGCGCCGGGTCGGTGATTCACGGCGTGGAGCACGGGCATCACGAACTGGCTCTAGCGCAAGGCGCCGCGCATGGCGCCGATCACGAGGGGCATGGCGATCATGGTGAGGTAGATGAAGCGGAAGACAAATTTGATGCGCAGGACATGCGCAACATGGGCGGCTTGCGGCATCACATGCGCACGACCTATTGGGTCTATCTTATCGGGGCACTGGCGCTGTCCGGCTTTCCGCCATTAGCCGGCTTCTGGTCCAAGGACGAAATTCTGGCCCATGCCAACCAGAACTACTTCATCGTCTATATCATTCTGGCCCTCGCCGCGGTCTGTACCGCGTTCTATATGGGCCGGCAGATCAAGCTGGTCTTTTTCGGCGAGCCGCGCCACCCGGCCTCAGGACACGCCCACGAGAGCCCGCCGCTGATGACTGTCCCGCTGGCGATTCTGGCGGTTCTCGCTGCGTTGGGTGGTCTGATCAACCTGCCGTACTTCAGCGCGGGCATGGCCGAAGCCGCGGACAACCATCCCGAGGGTGTCTTCTTCATGCTGGAGAGCTGGCTGGAGCATTCTATCGCGTCGTTCGAGTTGAGCGAGGCGGGCCTGGTCCATTTGCCGCACATCGAACCGCTGGCCCTGAACTATGTCGTCGCCGGGATGTCGATTATTCTGGCGATTGGCGCTTTTTTCATCGCCTTCAGCGTGGTCTACGGCAACCGACCGCGCACGGCCGAGGAACCTGATCCTTTCCGCGAAATACCGGTCGTTGGTCCTATCGTCTGGTGGTTTGCGATTCTGCCGCTGGATACGCTGTACAATCGCGGTGTGGTTCCAGCTTATAATGCCACGGCGCGCTGGCTGGCGCACTCGCTAGATTGGGCCTTCTGGCACGATTTTGTGCACGACAGCATTATCCGCGACTTTTTTGTAGGCTTCGCCCGATTTTCGTCCAACGTCTTGGACGCCAAAGGCCTCGACGGTGCGCTGGTGAACGGCTCCGCACGATTAACGCGCCGCCTGGCGGACGTCCTCCGGCAGGCCCAGACCGGCTACGTGCGAAATTACGCGCTGGGGCTGTTGTTGGGGGTTGTGGTGTTGTTGGCTTATTTCCTGTTTATGGCTGGATAGGTAACTGGAGATCGGAGATTAGAGAGTTGAGATTAACAGGCAATCAATCTCGCCCGAACGAAGTTCGGACAATCTCCAATCTCTCTCCTGGAGCATTAATATGTTGACATTCATGACCTTCTTCCCCCTCATCGGCGTGGCTCTCATTCTGTTGTTGAAGCCGTTCAATCGGGAGTCGGATGAGCTGATAAAGCGGATTGCCACCGGCACCTCTATCGTAACTTTCATCCTCTCGCTGGTTGTGCTAGGCATGTACAATCGGGCCGATCCCGGTTTGCAACTGGTGGGGCGGGCGGTGTGGATTGACGTGCTGAACATCCAGTACTACATGGCGGTAGACGGTTTGAGCATCCTCATGGTGTTGTTGACCACGCTGATCTCCATGCTGGCAACTGCGGGGTCGTGGACGGGAATCGAGCACCAGGTGAAGCAATATTTCGTCTTCATGCTGCTGCTGGAAGCGGGCATGCTGGGTGTGTTCCTGGCGCAGGACCTGTTCCTTTTCTACATTTTTTGGGAATTTACTTTGGTCCCCATGTATTTTCTTATCGGCATTTGGGGTGGGGCGCGCCGCGTGTATGCCTCGATCAAATTCTTCCTGTACACGATGGCCGGGTCGCTGTTGATGCTATTGGCCATCCTCTATATGGGGCTCAGCAACGACACGTTTGCCGTCCCCGAGCTGGTAGCCGGGCGCAGCGCATTCGCCGCAGCGCAGAACTGGCTCTTTCTGGGCTTTGCCATCGCCTTTGCGATCAAGGTGCCGCTTTTCCCATTCCACTCCTGGCTGCCAGACGCGCATACGGAGGCGCCGACGGCCGGCTCGATTATCCTGGCAGGCGTCTTGTTGAAGATGGGTACTTACGGATTCATGCGTTTTAATTTGCCGCTCTTTCCCGAAGCTTCGGTGACCTTCGCGCCGACCATTGCCGTGCTGGCGATCATCGGAATCATCTATGGCGCTATCGTCTCCTTTGCCCAGACAGACGTCAAGCGGCTGGTTGCCTACTCCAGCGTCAGCCACCTGGGATTCGTGATGTTGGGAATTTTTTCTCTAAACAACCTCGGTCTGCAAGGCGCCATCCTGCAGGGCGTTAACCACGGCCTCAGCACCGGCGCTTTGTTTTATCTGGTGGGCGTCATCTACGAGAAACGTCACACGCGTGAAATGTCCGACTTTGGCGGTATCTGGCGCGCGATGCCTATTTTCAGCGCGCTGACGCTGATCATCACGCTGTCCAGCATGGGCCTACCGGGACTTAACGGCTTCGTCGGCGAATTTACGATTTTGATGGGTTCCATGGGTTCGGAAGCGCTGGGTCCATACCCGTGGATTTACACAGCTTTTGCCACGTCTGGTGTGATTCTGGCGGCTATTTACCTGTTGTGGATGTTCCAGCGCGTGTTCATGGGTCCGCTGGACAATCCGGAGAACCAGGCGCTGCGAGACGTGAATTGGGGTCAGCTGGCGATCATTCTTTCATTCCTGGTCTTCATCGTCTGGATCGGCATTGCGCCTTCCGGCTATTTCGCTTTGATGGACGAGACGGTCGCGGCGCTGGTACGGTCCATCGGCAGCGCAGTCGTAGCCATGCCCTGATAGCCTCATCATGTCCGTTCAGTCGGCGTCCGCTCAGACGGCGTACTTCGTACAGATCAGCGACACGCACATTGGTCCGTCGGCAAGTTTTGAGCGACATGGGCACAACGCGTTAAGCTGCGCCCGGCGCGTGGTAGAAATTATTAATAGCCTGCCGCAGCGTCCCGATTTTGTCGTGCATACCGGCGACGTCGTCTACGATCCGGACCCGGAGGCCTATCGCCTGGCGGCGCGCACCTTTGCCCGGCTCAACGCGCCGGTTTATTACGTGGTGGGCAACCACGACCGCGCTAGGGACATCAACCACTTTCTACCGATGGGCCCGCGCGAGGTTCTAGCAGAGGATCGCGATTTGCTGAGTTATGCTTTTGAGGCCAGAGGCTATCGCTTTCTCGTCGTCGACGCCCGTGGGCCAGACGAAATTGACCCACATGGCCTGTTTTCGGCTCGCCAGCTAGAGATTGTGCGTGAGGAAGTGAGTCGCGACGGCCCGCCGCTGGTGATTTTTACACACTATCCTATCTTTCCGCTTAACTCGGTATGGATGGATACATACATGCTGACGCTGAATGGCGCGGCCTTTCATGACATTGTGAGAGAAGCGGGCAGTCGCCTGCGGGCTGTCTTTCACGGACACGTCCACCAGAACATGCAGACGCTGCGTGATGGTGTTCTTTATACCAGCATTGCCAGCGTATTTGCTCAGTTTGCCGCCTGGCCCAACGACGTCGTTACGAGTTTTGACACACAGCATCCGCCCGGCTATGGGTTTGTCCATCTGCTGCCGCAGCAGACGATTATTCATCAGCATACGTTTGAGCGGCCGTAGGTAGTGCTGTGGCCGGTCTCCGACCGCGCCACCGGCGGGCACGGGTTGGGTCATATGACCCAAATAGAGACCGGCCCGAGCTCATAACGTCAGCAGTCAAATATGACATGATAGAAGCAGATGACTGAACTTAATCTCCAACCACGGCAGCTCATTCACGGCGCATGCCCCCACGACTGTCCCGATACCTGCGGTGTGATTACCGAGGTAGTCGATGGGCGCGCTGTGGATTTTTACGCGGATCCGGAGCATCCGGTGACGCAGGGCTGGCTCTGCGCCAAGGTTCGCCCGTATCTCGACCACGTCTACCACCCAGAGCGCCTGCGCTATCCCATGCAGCGCGCAGGCGGCAAGGGCAGTGGTCAGTGGAGGCGGATCAGCTGGGAGGAGGCGCTACAGACGATTGGCGATCGCTGGCAGACGATCATCGCCGAATACGGCGCGGAGGCAATCCTGCCCTACAGCTACAGTGGCACCCTGGGCTTGGTGCAGATGGACGTGAGCAGCGCCCGCTTCTGGAATCGTCTTGGCGCCGGGCGGTTGCAGCGCAGCATCTGTGGCGCTGCGGCCGAGCAGGCCGTGGAGATGACCCTGGGCGCGCGCCTGTCGCAGCCCTATGAAGACGTGCTGCACAGCCGGCTGGTCATCATCTGGGGGCACAACCCGATCAGCACCGCGCCGCATTTCATGCCACACCTGCGCAACGCCCAGCGCAACGGCGCAAAGCTGGTCGTCATCGATCCACGCCGCACGCGCACGGCGCGCGGCGCGGACTGGCATCTGGCGCCCATTCCCGGAACCGACGGCGCCCTGGCCCTCGGCATGGCGCACATCCTGGCGCGCGAAGGATGGCACGACGAAGCCTGGTTGCGAGAAAATACGGTGGGCTGGCCTCAATTGAGGGAGCGCCTGGCGGATTATCCGCCGGAACGCGTCGCCTGCATCACGGGACTGGCGCAGGAAGATATCCTGGAACTGGCGAAGCTTTACGCCGGTACAAGGCCGGCGTTGATCAAGATTGCCGACGGCATAAACCGGAATTTGAACGGTGGACAGAGTGTGCGCGCGGTGTGCGCATTGCCGGCGATCACCGCGCAATACGGCTTGCGCGGCGGCGGCCTTGCTTATTCCAGCAGCGGCTACTTGCAGTGGGACGAGGGCGCTGTGGGCCACGCGGCCGAATGTCCTTCCCCGAGCCGCATGGTTAACATGAACCGCCTCGGTGCCGCCTTGCTGGGCGATGTGCACGGCGCGCCGATCAAGTCACTTTTTGTCTTTGGCGCTAATCCAGTCGCCAGCGCTCCCAATGCGAGCAAGATCGTCGAAGGTCTACAACGCGAGGATCTGTTTACCGTCGTGCACGAGCTGTTTCTGACGGATACGGCGACCTATGCCGATATTGTGCTGCCGGCTACGTCGCAGCTCGAGCAGGTTGATTTGCACAAGGCCTACGGACATACTCTGATCACTTACAATCGCGCTGCCATTCCGCCGTTAGAAGAGGCGCGGAGCAACTGGGACGTAATGCGTGCATTGGCGGCGACGATGGGTTTTGACGAGCCCTGGCTGCAGCAGAGCGCAGACGAAGTCATCGAGGAGGTGCTGGCGGCAACCGCAGCCCGTAATCCGGCTTTATGTGACGTTACTTTGGAACGGCTGCGGATCGAGAATTCTGTGCCGCTCTCGTTGCCGGCAGACCCTCCGTTTGCCGGCGGCCAATTCCGGACGCCGAGCGGCAAAGTCGAGCTTTATTGCCAGGCGCTGGCCGATCTGGGGGTGGATCCACTGCCGGCCTGGCGCGATAGAGAAGATGATGGCGGCGTAAGCGGCGCACAGAGCGACGCCCGGTTTGCGCCAGAATCGTCCCTATGTTTGATCACCGGCGCCGCTCACCAATTTGTCAGTAGCAGCCTGGCGAATCAGGCCTCGCTGTTGAAGCGTGAGGGCGAACCGTTCCTGGAGATACACCCGGCGGACGCAACAGCGCGACAGATCGAGGATGGCGATAGCGTCGTCGTGGAGAACGGTCGTGGCTGGTTCGAGGTACGCGCAGTCGTTACCGACGGCGTGCGCCCCGGCGTGGCTGTTTCGCCCAAAGGCCGGTGGCCCCGGCGCAGCGGCGGCCGTAACGCGAACTGGACCACGCCGGATGCCCTGGCGGACATGGCCGGCCAGAGCACTTTCCACAGCAATCGCGTTTGGGTGCGCCGCGTGGATGAACGGTCATCCTGAGTGAAACGAAGGATCTCGTGCACGGAGCGTGCCAAGGAGATTCTTCGCCGCGAAGACGCCCCATGCAGCATGGGACTCGCTCAGAATGACGTGAATAGTTAGGTAAAAGGCGACTTTTTATGGAGTTCCAGGTACCATCTTTTAATCTGCTACCACTGCTACCCTTCCTGATCCTCGTCGGATCGGGATTGGTTCTCATGCTGCTCGATCTGCTTTTGCCAAGGCGCGATCGCCTTATTGGCTGGTTAAGCGTGATCATATACGCGGCGGCTCTGCTGCAGACGTTGGGGCTCTGGGGCGGGGAATGGGGCATCTTCGCCCCTCGTGACGCCGCGCCGATGCTGCTGGTGGACAACTTCAGTAATTTTCTAAACGTCATCTTCCTGCTCACCGGCGCCTTGTCTGTATTGCTCTCGATAAACTACTTAGACCGAGTCAACTTACAGCGTGCTGAGTTCTACTACCTGATGATGTTCTCCATCAGC
>JAICPS010000629.1 GCA_025929715.1 Anaerolineae bacterium
CCTGCGCAGCGCTATCGGCAATGAATCCGTGTGAGTTAATGCTCACCTTGAGCCTTGACGGATCGTGACCGCTGCGGCGCACAGTTTCCCAATAAAGTTCTACGAACGGCGCAAACTGCGCCGGCCGGCCGCCGATGATGGCCAGCGCCATCGGCAGACCTAATCGCCCGGCGCGCGCCACCGATTCAGGTGTGCCGCCCACGGCCACCCAAACGGGCAACGGTTGTTGGTAAGGTCGTGGATATACACCCTGTCCCGTTAGCGCCGCCCTGTGTCGGCCCGACCAGTGCACGTGTTCGTTGTCTCTTATCTTTAGCAGCAGCTCCAGCTTTTCCGAGAACAGCTCGTTATAGTCGCGCAGGTCATATCCGAAGAGGGGAAACGACTCGATAAACGAACCGCGCCCGGCCATAATTTCGGCGCGCCCGTTCGATATCAGGTCAAGCGTCGCAAAACGCTGAAAGACCCGCACCGGATCGTCTGAGCTGATCACGTTGACGGCGCTCGACAGCCGGATTCGCTTCGTGCTCGCCGCAGCTGCGGCCAGAATCACAGACGGCGCCGACGAAATGAAGTCCGGGCGGTGATGTTCGCCCAGGCCAAAGACGTCGAGGCCCACCTGGTCCGCAAGCTCGATCGACTCAAGCAAATCCTGCATGCGCTCGCGCGGCGTAAGCATCTCGCCCGTGTTGGGATCGGGCGTCAACTCGGCGAAAGAGTAAAGACCAAGTTCGAACGGTTGTTTGCCGTCGTCAACAGGAGCAGTATCGTTCATTTTGTATCGTCTACTCCCGAGGGGCTATTCCTCCTCTTCGGAGGCGATGTTCGGTGCATCAACCTCGCTCCCTCTTACCATAGCAGTTCCGGCTGCAGGCGACGCCCTTCCTTCGACCCACTCAATCCCGATTTCCAGGCTCCGCTTCACCTGATTGTCGCCCTCGTCCTCTTCTTCGATCTCTATTTCCAGGACGACCTCATCCGGGATCTGGATCACAATCGTTACCTCACCTTCCTCAAAGGTGAGTCGCCTGTCGCCAAGCCAATGCGCAAGTTGGTGGAGAAAATCGATAACCTCAGGAATCGTCCGGTGTGACTCGCTTTCGTACAACGTTCTTTCCTCTTCCATAGAGAACTCCTTTACAAAGTCCTTCCAGGGCGTATATTTCGGCAAATTCGCTACACGCGTAATCGACCTATCTGTCAAAATACCAGTCCGTTCGCGAACTCATCACCCCATACATCCAGGTCATGATGTGCGCGATTTCTACCCTGTAGATCCGATCCTCATCAGATTGCCCGACGGTGGCTTTTGTGCCCGTGTGCGGGTCCACATACTTCTCCATCCAGAGATCATTAACGCGCTCCTTTTCTGCGGCGTCGGTCACCAGATGCGCCATGCCTTCGAGGATAATCGTGTCGTCCGCATTGCCGCCGCACAACACGACGTATCTCTGGCTTTGCAGATTTTTCGCTTTCACAGACGTGTAGTGTGTGACCACATACACCAGCTTTTCATCGGGCAGCCACATATACCAGACAGGAACACAATGGGGCCGCCCGTCCGGCCGCGTTGTGCTCAGCCAGACAGAACGGTAGCTTTGTAGCCAGATATCAATCGTGCGCCAGGGTATATGTCCAGGCATGGACCGTTTCCCCAATTAGAATTATGATCGCCTTAGTGCTCTTCCTCCAACACCCGCTTCAACCGCCGCACCGCCTCAGCCGATTCAGCCGCGATCCGGCGGCGGAACAGGAGCGCGTTCAGCAGCGTGAACCACAGGCCCGGCGTCGGATAGCGGAATTCCCGCTCAAAACGAGTGTCGCCATCGTGAGGCGACAAGGTGTAGGCGACGTTCCCGCCGGCCCCACGCCCCACAATGCGCCCCTCGATCACCCAACGGCGTGGCGCTTCCCGCTCTGTGACCGTCCAGACCACCTGCCCCTGCCGACCCGCGACAAGATACTCTTCTGTTACCTCTTCCCCAACCTCAAGCGAGTGGTCCGTGGCTCCGCTGACGGCCAACGACGAGGGGTGCCACCGCGGCCAGTTGCCCGGTGTGCTGACATAGTCAAAGACCTCGGCGATAGGTCTGTCAATGATGATCGTGTTACGAATGCTCGTCGCCATCCGGACCTTCCATCGGGCGTAAGGTAAAGTACCCCACCCGCTGCCACGTGCCCCACCACCAATGCACAAGAGCCTGACCGAGGTAGAGATCCTGGGACACTTGCACCAGCTCATCCAGGATACGGCGGATGTTCAGGCGTGGATTCTCCGGCAGGTCGTAGTCAATCTTGAGCACCTGTAGCGTTGGCTGCAGGAGCCCTGGTCCGACCTCTGTACGAAATGCAAAAGCGCGATAGGTATCCGCTTTATCGCGCACATAATGTCGATACAGCGGCCAATAAAGCCGAGCCAAAATGAGCGAATCACGCGTCAAGATGTTATCGCCCCGAGCCCGAATCGGATCGAAAGTTTTTCCTCGCCACGGCAACCAGAGCCCCGCCACGGCGGACGCAAGCTGCGTAAAACCAGGCGCGATATCCAGCGCGATTAGCTCGCCGCGATAGCGCCCTTGCAGCGGTGCGTCTGGCGGGCGGCCACTGCGAAACAGCTGCTCCAGCGCAGCCAGGCCACGCGCCCGGTCGCGCCC
>JAICPS010000616.1 GCA_025929715.1 Anaerolineae bacterium
CACAGCCAAGTTTGTAGGTGGTAGCATCGCCGGACAGTTCCTACTGGGTCTCGGGCTGGCTCTGGCGCTCAACCGTCACATTCGTGGTCGCAATTCTTTCCGCGTGCTCATCGCCCTTCCCTGGATCCTCTCCGAGCTGGTCGTTGCCTATATCTGGCTCTACATGTACCAACCCACCGGTACAGTAAACAACATTCTGAGCGCCTTTGGCGTCGAAACGG
This sequence comes from Anaerolineae bacterium, assembly GCA_025929715.1. GTDB lineage: Bacteria > Chloroflexota > Anaerolineae > Promineifilales > Promineifilaceae > JAAYYY01. Next base: position 222 of record JAICPS010000616.1, read on the forward strand.
TCCGCTGGCTGGGCGACACCGGCATCGCCATCTGGGCCCTTGTCTTCACCAACGTCTGGTTCGGCACGCCCTTCACCATGCTTACCCTTGGTTCGGCGCTAACGACCATCAATCCCCAATTGCATGAGGCGGCGACGGTCGACGGCGCCAGTAGCTGGCAAGATTTTCGCTTCATCACTTGGCCGCTGATCGCCCCTTTCGCTGCATTGAATCTCATCCTAATCACAATGTGGACCATCAACCTGTTCGCCTTGCCGTTGGCCATGACCAGCGGCGGCCCACTCTTTGCGACCACCACCACGTCACTCTACATGTATCGCCATGCGTTTGAATTTGGCAACTTTTCCATTGGCTCCTCCATCGGCGTCATGCTCTTTGTATTCAATCTCGTTGCAGCCGCCATATATGTGCGAATGCTAAGGAGTTCAGACTAATGGAATCGACGAGCGCGCCCACCGCGGCGGGTGACCGGCTTCAGCAGGCACCCACGACCAGCGCCTTTTCTAACTTCTCCCCCAGAAACCTGACCTTGAACCGGCTTCTGGTTTACCTCTTTCTGATCCTCTACACGCTGCTGGTACTCGTTCCGGTTGTGATCATCCTCTCTGCTTCCCTCGACCCGGCGGGATTACCCCGCCTGATTCCCGAACAGGTGACCCTCGAAAACTACCGGCGTATTCTTGAAAACCCGCAACTGGTACGCGGTCTCGTCAACAGCTTCATCGTAGGCGTTGGCAGCACGATACTCTCCGTGCTCATCAGCGCCATGGCCGGTTACGCTTTTTCCCGCTACCGCTTTCGGGGACAGCGGTTGCTCATGGGCATCGTCCTCGGCATCTTCATGATTCCCGTCTCAGTAAACATTATCCCCCTCTACACCATGCTACAGCGGCTGGGCTGGCTAAACACCTACCAGGGCCTGATTGTGCCCTACCAGGCGCTTATCCTGCCGCTCAACGTCTGGTTGTTGAAAAACTTCTTTGACACCATTCCGGCCGACCTGGAGGAAGCGGCGCTCGTCGACGGCGCCAACCGCTTTACTGCGTTCTGGCGCGTTACCCTGCCGCTCACCTGGCCCGGTCTGGCAGTCGCCAGTATCTTCGCTTTCCGCTTTGCCTGGAACGACTTTGTATTCGCCGCCACTTTTACCTCTACTGCCGGACAGCGCACCTGGCAGGCCGTGCTCTACACCTTCCTGGGCGCTCAGCGCAGCGATTGGGGCCTGCTTACGGCCGGCGTTGTGATCGGCATGTTACCCGTCGCTTTAATGTTCATTTTCTTCCAACGCCAATTCATCGAAGGTCTGACGATTGGCGCCGTGAAATAAGCTGCTCTGGCGCCGCAGTCGACGTTTATTCTGTCCGTTTTTAGAACAGTCCTTGAGGAGGTCAAGACGATGAGAGAAATGAAACGATTCTGGTTTTTGCTACTGGCGCTCATACTGGCCATGGCGCTCGTGGCTTGCGGCGGCGAGGAGCAGCCAACCGACGCGCCAGCCGGCGACGGCGATGAACTCGAACCTACAGAACTCCCGGCCGATGAAGAAACTGATGAAGATGGCGCCGCCGAGGACGGGGCCGCCGAACGGGAGACCGTAACCATTTCCATGATCATGGTTACGCCGCAGGAGCGTTGGGACTTCCTGATCGAGCGCGCCGAAGAGAAGTTTGAAGAGGAAAATCCCGACATTGATATCGTGGTTGAGGCCCAATTCCTGCCTTTTGCCGACCGCCTGACCCAGCTGCGCGCAGCCGCAACCGCCGGCACGCCCATCGATATCGTTTCGCTAGACCAGCCTGAAGTTGGCGATTTCGCTTCGGCTGGCTTCACGACCGATCTCACCGAATGGATCAACCGCGATATGGACGGCCTTTCCAGTTATCTGCCGGCGCACCGCGAAGCGACAAGATATCAGGGCGGCTGGCACGCCGTGTGGATCTTCACCGATGCGCGCCTGCTATGGTACTATAATGATATGGTCGAAGAAGCCGGCATCGATCCGGCCACCGATATGACCACCTATGAGGGTTATCTGCAAAGCTGCCAGACAATCGACGAAACGTTTGAAGACGTGGAAGGCTGCCTGTTGATCGGCCAGCCCTGGATCGCCGACTGGACAATGCCTTACGCCTGGATGGAAGGTGGCGATCTGGGCTTTTACGTCAATCCCGATCTCGCCGAAGCCCAGGGCGCGGCCGATCCCTGGATTCCTGCCTTTGACAGCGACGCCTGGATCAGCGCGCTGCAGTTCACGCGCGATCAGGTCGACGCCGGCATCGATCCCTTCACCGAACATCAATTCGGCCAGGCCTTTGCCGCCGGCCGCTTCGCCACCTGGCTGGGCGGGACGTGGGTCTATGGCGTGCTGCAAGACGCCGACATCGATCTCAGCAACGTGGGTCTGGTAGGCGCCTTCCCCACGCCCGGTGAAGACGTCGTACGACGTCCTGAGCCGGACGGGTGGGCTCGTGCGCGTCAGCGCTCTGGAATGGGTGCCCAGGAACGCGAAGACGGTCCTCCTCGCGATGCACGG
>JAICPS010000743.1 GCA_025929715.1 Anaerolineae bacterium
ATCTCGCAGGATGATCAAAAAGGTCGTCCAGCGAGGCCGCAGGTGAAGCCAACACCGCAGGTGTACCTGTTCCACCCGCCCACCCCAAGCTTACCAAAATGCGCTCCTTCCCGGCGGGGTACATTGAGGATGTTGGCGAAACGAGAGCGAAGCTCGGGAAGGAGCGCGTCCTGACGCGCTTGGGGCAGGGCGGGTGGAATAGAGCCTTTTTCATCATCCTGGGTGCGGGATGGAATGCAAGCGAAATCCTGGCGTGAGGCGGTGTCCGGCGAGATAGTGTTGGACGGTCATTCGACGACTGTTCGCGGGCTGGAGTTCGAGAATAGCCAGGAGGCCTCGGCCGGTGGCAACGTGAATCGCCTCCTTCGTGACGGCAACCGCGGTGCCTGGTTCTGCCGTCGTCGGATCGCCCAGGGCTCGTGCTTTCCAAATCGTCCAGCGTTCCTGACCGGCATAAGTAAAGGCGCCCGGCCACGGAGAAAGGCCACGAACTCGATTCGCGACGTCAGTAGCCGAGGAGGTCCAATCGATCTGCCCCATTTCTTTCGTTAGAAGAGGCGCCATCGTAGCTTGGCTATGATCTTGTTGTAGAGGCGTCAGGGTGCCGGCTTTCAACCGGCGGATCGTTTCGGTTAACAGAGGCCCGCCAACCCTCGCCAGCTTTTCAGATAACGAGCCGGCGGTGTCCTCGGGGTCGATCGGTATGCGCTCTTGCAACAACATGGCGCCAGTGTCCATGCCGGCGTCCATCAACATCGTGGTGATGCCGGTCTCCCGTTCTCCATTCATGACGGCCCACTGAATGGGGCCAGCGCCTCGATATTTCGGCAAGAGAGACCCATGGACATTCACGCATCCTTTGGGCGGCATCTCGAGAATCACTGGCGGTAAAATGCGGCCGAAGGCGGTCACCGCGATGAAGTCGGGTTGCCATGCTCGTAGTGCATCAAGAAAAGCCGGATCTTTCATCTTCAACGGCTGCAAGATCGGCACACCCGCTTTCTCCGCCACTTGCTTAATCGGCGATGTCGCCATCGTTTGCCCGCGCCCTTTGGGCTTGTCCGGCTGTGTGACGACACCGACCACGGTATCCTCGGATTGAAGCAGCGCCTCCAACGACGGCACCGCAAATTCCGGTGTGCCCATAAACACAATACGCATGGTATCGCTTTACCATTCTGCCGCGCGGGAAAGCAATGTAGTCTGCATTGTTTCCTTGACGCCGGATTCCGTCGTTTGTTACAGTCCGCCTGCGGGGTGGAGCAGCCTGGTAGCTCGTTGGGCTCATAACCCAAAGGTCGAAGGTTCAAATCCTTCCCCCGCAACCACCGAAGTCAAACTCCTTATCCAGCCCTAGCGTGGCCATGAGCGCGGTGCCGTTGACGGCACCGCACGCTCGGTAAGACCGTTGGCCCCCTTCCTCCATCGGCGAACAGACGATGGACGACAGATGGGCCCGGAAAAACGCGTTCACCTGAACCGAGTCCTCGCTGAGCAATCGATACAGATCCTCCAACCGCGTACGGATCGTACTGACCGTGACCAGATCCGGCGTCCTAACATGCGGGCGTTGCAGTCATTGCAGCTGCTCGCGGAGCATCCGCCGTCGTACCTCGCGATCCTTCAGCAGGCCGGCCGTGGTCTCGCCGACGAGACCCGCTAGTGTAGTGTCCAGCAAATAGCTGGACAAGAAATCGGGCCGGGTGCATAATCAGTCATGCCCCGGGTCACCCAGCCACTCGTCTTGTCCGAGGACCAGCAACTGCAACTCGAGAACTGGTTGGCGGCCTTGGGCAC
>JAICPS010000361.1 GCA_025929715.1 Anaerolineae bacterium
CGCACTGTATGTGCGTATACCGCCTCGGCGCCGATGTTTCCCACGATGCGCGCAAGCGCTCTTGCATTGGAGATCCAATCGATTGGAAATCGCATTGAGCGGCGAAGGCGCGGAAGCAGTACAGGGTGAATGGGCAGTCGTGATTTCTTAGCTTCAAGCGCAAGTTCCTGGGGAGCGCAGGCCAGATGCGGCTGCCAATGATGGCGACCTAGACGAGACAGAAGCAACAGTAAGCTGCGCTCGGCTCCACCGATGTCCGTGGCGTGGTCCACGAAGAGGATCTTACGTGCTTTCACGTTCTCCCAAGGCAGACATCGTAGATATTCTCCAGACGAGCAGCAATCACGTTCTGGCTGTGATTATTCTCAACATATGCCCGCGCGTTTCGACTAAACCTTGCCCACTCGGCGCGTCGTCGAATCACCACATCCAGCTGTTTTGCTAGCGCATGTGGATCGTCTGCTGGCACGAGCCAGCCACTACGGCCGTCGTCGATTATGTCGGCAATGCCTGCATGAAACGTGCTTATCACAGGCAGACCGCTGGCTTGCGCCTCTAGGAGTACGGCGGGCGTTCCTTCTGTTTCGCCCGTCCGGCGGTCATCTCGGCTGGCTAACACGAATAGGTGCGCGTTACTCATCTCAGCGGCGAGCGCTTCATGTTCAACCCATCCAAGAAATGTCGTCATCCCGGCGACGCCGAGCTGCTGAGCCAGACTTTCGAGGGCAGCGCGCTGCGGCCCTTCGCCGGCAATGGACAGACGGACTTCAAAATTCTTTGACAACAGGGGCAGCGCCCGGAGTATGACGTCGACTCCCTTTTTGTCGACGAGCCTACCCACGGTGAGCAGGCATACTGTTTCACCAGTAGCAGGTGGTTTTCGCTCAATATAGCGAAAACGCTGCAGATCGACGGCGACGGGCAATACTGTAATTTTTTGAGCTGGGCAGCCGGCTCTCTGAAGGTCATGAACCATGTTTGGACCTAGCGCCAGGACGGTGTGCACCTCGCGCCACAGTAGCTGAAAACGCTGCTGCCACGCCTCGTGTCCCGCAAATATTGAAAGATCCTGCCCATAAAAAGATACTACGAGGGGAAGAGATAGTAATCGAGCTACGGGAGCAATGAGCGCGCCGAGTTGCGCAAAGTGAGCGTGTATGATCCCGGCCTTTTCCTGCTTGATAACGCCCTCAAGGTAGGGGCTTCTACCAAAATAGCGCAGGGCCAGGCGTTCCACAACACCGTACCATTTGCCGACAGCTTCTACTGGAGAATAGTAGTGGTCAAAAGGAAACTGCTGGGGGTTCTGTCGCTCGCGCCGGTCAATGACAATCGCCCGATAACGGCGCATACCTTTGAGCAGTGTATAGATAAATGTTTCTGAAAGCGGTAAGAAGTCATCCTTGAAGTGCGCCACCACCGGTGGTTCGGCTGCTAAAGGAATGTTACTCAATGTAGCCTAGATCCTTCAGCTGCTTCGCTACCTCCGTCTCTTCGTCGGGGCTTAGATCGTGAGTGCTGCCGTCATGAAGCGGCAAATCTTCGAATCGCACCTCGCGTAAATAATAGGCGCTATCTGGTTCAAACAGGTCCATGATAACGCTTCCATCTATGTCTATAGGTACCGGAGCGTTCATCAAATGTAAAATCGTCGGCGCGAGGTCCACAATTTCAGCATCCGACTGTTGTCCCGCACGAATGTCGGGCCCCCGTGCGATCAATAGGCCCTCAGGCGTATGATTGCCACTCCACAGCGGTTTGTCATCGAAAATTTCGCCATGTCCCAACTCGGCAAATACGTTTGTGCGATAGTTGTCCATCGTGACAGTCAACTCTGGAGCTTCACGCAAAAATGGGCCGCTGTAGATATTTTCTTTGCGCCAGACGTCGACGGAAACTTTTTGTCCCGTGTGCGGATCTCGAATATCTTGCAATCGCTCCTCAAGCTCGTCCAGTAAGTGGCTTGCTTCTTGCCCGGGCGCAACGATTCCTTGTGGATCGCGGCCGCGCAGATTCAGATAAAGGCTACTTTCGTCTGGACAGTAAGCCCGCGTCCTCGTCCAGTCTACCGGCAGATGATTCAGGCGCACCCGTCCGGCTCCACTGGCGCGGACATACCTGTCACGCACGAAATTGGAGATCGCCCGCTTCTTCAAGGGCCCGCTTAATCTTCGAAAGAGCGGCGAGCGATCGTTAAGACGAAACAGGGGCGTAGTAAGCCTGGCTAAGAAAAGTGCACCCATCGACAGGCTGCCAGCTGTCCTCTCATCTTGCAGTACAAGGTAACCATTTCTAAGCAACCATTCGTTAAGATAAAAGGAACGGTGGCAAGGTCCGAAGCCGTGATCAGACACGACAAAGACATAGTCGCGATCGTCGATAAGCTCTAGCAGGCGTCCCAATTGCTTATCGGTCGCCTCATAAACGTGTTTCAACGCGCTGTTCATGTTAGGTGCGGATTTGGCGTCGTGGTGGGGATGGCCGACGTCAATATGACGCCAAAATTGGTGACTTGCACGGTCCAATGGGCTCAACACCACAAGGGCCAATTGCCATTCATGTTCTTGCAGCAAGCGATAGGCGACGTCACCGTGCATTTGCAGGATGCGAAGTCGCTCGTGGAGCATCAGCTCATCATTGTCCGGAGTGATGCTATGTGGACTTACTGCTTCGAACGGTGCAGGCAGCCCGGAATCAATCTTCCGACTCAACCAGGACGGATAAGTATAAATCAGGTTGCCGCGATTAAGCGGCATAGGCCATCCACTCACCATCACTCCGTTTAGTTTCCGCGGAGGAAAAGTGCCCGGAACGTGGATTACCGCGCACGGAACGTTGGCAGAGTCCAGCCATTCCCAGAACGGTCTTGCCCGGCAGTAAGAAAAGTTCGCAAAGGTATAGTCATACGTTGCGGGCCGGCGCTGACTAAAGCCAAATACGCCTAACTTAGCAGGGTTCGCTCCTGTAACGAAAGAGTACCAGGCTGGCACCGATCGAGGCGGAATGGTGCTCTGCAACGTACCAGACGCGCCTTCTCTTATTAGCGCGTCGAGATTGGGCAAGCTCTCGCGCCAGGCCTGCACGAGGTATGGCGACGCGCCGTCGAGACCAACCAGCAGAATGCGTTTCATGCTTTCCCGACCGCCATTTTAAACTGGCCCAGACAATCGCCGATCCGGGTCACATACATGGCCCATGCTACTGGCCACGGATGTTGCCACAAATCCCACACGAACTGTAATGAACGCTTAGCACAGCGCAACAAAAGGCGCGCCAAACCGGGCGCGCGACCATGCTTACTCTCAAAGTAATAAGCGCCCACACCACGCTTTAACGCCATTCGCCATTGCGCCTGCAGCGTATATACACGAGCGTGGCGCATCTTGAGAGGGAGATACAACAAAGGCCCGTTCGTCGCCGAACTCGGCCGGGCCACAGCAAGCTGGCTGACACGCACTTTCAGATCGGTATCCTCACCGGCAGCGACCGGAAAAGACTCGTCGAAGCCATTCACTGCGAGGAGCGCATCCCGACGATAAGCGACATTATTCGTTCCCAGGCCAGGTATTTCGGCGCCACCTCGCTGCGGGTGAAACGCTCGCGCTCCCCATCTCTGCAAACGCATGAGATGGTCGGCGCGCGCAACAGGATTTGTCTCAATTAATGCTTGCGATGCTTCCTGGTAACCTCCTACGCCGACGACGCCCGGATACTTTTCGAAGCCCCGGCAGAGCAGTTGTAACCAGTCAGGCGGCGGCAAACAATCGTCGTCGGTAAAGGCGACGATTTCACCGGTTGCCAGTAGCAGACCTTTGTTGCGCGCTGTAGCCGGACCGCAGTTTGTATCTTGGCGCACCAAGCGAACAGCGGGGAATTCTAGCTGGACCATTGCCGCAGTTCCATCATCCGAGCCGTCGTCGACGACAATGAGCTCCGTCGCCGCTAAAGTTTGGTCCTGTAAGGAATGTAGGCAGCAACGCAGCGACTCCTTGCGATTGTGAGTAGCAACCACGACCGAAAGCCTCATCGCTTCTCCGCGAGCGCAGCCGCCAAAGCATCACCATGCCGTTCCCACGTAAAAGGCTCGATGCGTGCTCGCCCTGCCTGGCCATATGCTCGGCGACAATCCTGGTTCGTGCGCATTGTCTCAATTTGCTCGGCTAGTCGCGCCACATCTCGGATCGGTACCAGGCAACCATCTTCGCCGTCACGGATTAGGGAACCAGCATTGGGCGTCGTGATTACTGGCAGTCCACTCGCCATCGCGTCATAGACTACCAGGGCGCTGCCTTCTTCAATCGTAGGAAAAACAAAGAGGTGCGCCTGGCGGAACAGCCTGTCCATGTCGCCGACATGCCCGAGTAAACGCACGCCCGGCAAGTCACGGTATGGCCGTAGATGGGAATGGAAATCCGATTGAATGCGACCCAACAGCCACAGCTCTGCGTCATCCCATCCCAGCTGCTCCCAGGCCTGCAGCAAGTAGAGGACACCTTTACGAATGCCAATCTGCCCGGCAAAGAGCGCGCGAAACGGACTTTCTGGCTGCGGTGTATCTGGAGGATGAAACCGCTTCGTATCTACACCAAACGGAATCTGAATGAGCTTTTGAGAATCAACGCCTTGATCCATAAAGCTGTCGCGCACAAAATCGGAGGGAATAACGATGTAGTCGGCTTCTTCGAGCTCTATAACAGACCGTTGCACCAGCCGGTCAGGCCGCGAAAAACGCTGCCCCCAGCGAGCGTATTCATCCTGTAACAAACGTATCTGTTCAGTCGGATGAGAAGACGCCCGCTGAACAACTGTGATAGCGCCGTTGGCGCGCGCTTGGCGCAACGCCTTAAGGCCAAAACCATTCCACGTATAGAACAGCTCGCATGGTTCCAGATTACGACATACCCAGCGATCGTATATTAGATTGTGGATAAGCACAGCTAAAGCGGTGGAATCATAAACGGCGAGTTTCCGTATCAGCCGGCTAAGCGCTCCCAGGGCTCGTATTCTTTCGTCTGGTATTTCTGTCGGCAGGTACGAGCCACATAAAAGGCGCCATAACATGCCGTGCCGGTAAAGTC
>JAICPS010000027.1 GCA_025929715.1 Anaerolineae bacterium
CGCAATCTGCCACCCCAGTGTCCGTTCCATTATGCTTCTCTGCGCAGAAGGTCAGTCACCTCGATAACGTTGTTCCTGCCGGGGGTCGCCACGGTGGTGATATCCCAGCGACTCCCAGAAGCCTGGCCGATCCGCGTCCATGAACCTGATACCATTAACCCTCTTGGCGCTCTTCCTTAAGTAGAGGTGGGGTTCGACGAGGCGCGCCGGGCCACCTTGCTCAGGCGCAAGTGGCTGGCCGTCATAGCGGTAGGCGACAAAAGCCTTGCTGCCGGTCAGATCCGCCAACGGCAAGTTCGTCGTGTAGCCGCCGTAGCAATACACAGTAGCGAACCGCCCCTGTGACTCGATGGCGACAGACTCAAGAAGCGTATCGACACTCACGCCTTCCCAGTGCGTGTCCAGCTTGGACCACTTCGTCACGCAGTGAATATCCACCACGAACTTGCGCGATGGGAGCTGCAGGAACGCTTCCCACGACCATTCAACTGGCTCGGTTACCAGTCCCTCAATGCGGAATTGCCATTCGTCCAGCGCAACGCGCGGCGTAGGACCGGCGGACAAGACCGGGAAGTCCGGGGTGATGTACTGGCCGGGTGGAAGGCGGCCGGCCACATCCGGCTGCCGCCTTCCGGTGAAAGCACGAGAAATGAATCTCTTTGCCATTGTGACTCCTTATATTCCAGTGGTAGATCGCGCCAACTTTTCCCGATCCCAGTTGCCAGTGCGAGCTACTGCTTCATACGTGGACTGCAGAAACGCCAAAAGTACCTGGTCCGGGTTGTCGGCTGCGCGCACGCTGTCATAAGACAGAAGGAATTCGCCCAGTTCCGGGCTGTAATAAGCCATAGTCGGCTCCACTGTATGCTCACGGAAACCCTTGGGTTCTGGGTAGGCGTAAGCATAAAACATCGGCTCGCGCACCAGGCCACCTCCGGGCCACCAGCCACAACTACTTAGCTGGTGGGAGTAGGCTTCGACCATAACCCGGCGTGCGACGTGTGGAACGCCGGGATGTGCTGGAGCTGGGCGGCCCGAGAAGCGTGTTACAGCCAAATCAAATCCGCCCCAGAAGAAGTGGACCGGGCTTGCCTTACCTAGGAACCGGGAACGAAACTGCGTAAGCACGCGATTCGCCTGGAGTAGCACCTGCCAGAAGCGCCAAGCGTATTCGGCATCGTAAGTAGCATGGTGGCTATCCGCTTCAAACGGCGTGCGGTCTTCAACCTCGACTGGAGTTGTCCAGATAGGTACTTCCATCCCCAACGCCCGCAGCGCCTCCATCATCTGCTGATAGAACTCAGCTACTGATTGCGGGGTTAGCGGTACCGTGCGCTGGCCGGCGTCACTGGCCTGAAGGACAAGCAGGTGATCGACGAAATCGATATCAATCTGCAGGGCGCGTGTCCCGTAAGGCATAGGTGAAGTGGTCAGGCCACGTGTCGTTACATACAGCGGTACGCGCCACCAGTGGTTGCAGTGTGGGGCCAGCGCCAACCTAATCTTGCCCGCAATTTGCGTCCACATGTGCACCGTCGCCCGGGTTTCCTCCGACTCAGCCAGAGGAAGATTCGGCCACTTTACAATGGCGTCGCCAACTGCCGAATCGTTACTCTCAGACATCGTGAATTTCTCTCTTCATCACGACGCGCTGAACCACACTCAATAGCACGAAAATTCTGTCTGTTATAATAGCAGATACACTGACACCAGCCAACGCCTGTTGGCCATCATCACCTGTGGAGCGGCGGCAGTCTTGCTGTTTCATACGCCAACGAAGTATGGTAGTGACCGATTTCGGCAAATCTTTATCGACCACTGGGAGAAGTGGTGGGCTTATCGTCGGGAAGAGATACCGGCTGACCAGCGAGATTACGTGCAGAAAACGGTCGAAAAGGTGATGGGCTGTCGAAATCCGCAATGTGGATACGCACGCTACGTCTGCCCAAAATGCCATGAAGAACGGATTGTGCCCTTCTCCTGCAAGACTCGTTTCTTTCCGGCCTGCGGAAAAGTGCGGACCGATGAATGGGTCAATCGAATTGCTAAGGAACTATTGGATGTGCCTCACTTGCATCTGACTCTCACCATCGCCAAAGAAATGCGCCCTTACTTTGACCGCGACCGCAGCTTGTTGAAACTGTTGCTCACCACTGCCGCCGATGCCATCCGTCGCGTGATTGCTGTCACGTATGGGGCCATACGAGTGGGCCTGGTTTACACCTGTCACACATTCGGACGGGATTTAGTTTTTAAGCCACACGTCCACGCCATTGTGACCAAAGGGGGTCTTGACCCAAAGGAGAACTGGATAGAAGTGGAGGGCATCCCTGGGGGATGACTAGCTGCTACCTGGCGTTACCTACTGTGTCAGCGGTTACGTCAACGCTATCCCCATGATGGCCATCTGCGGGCAATTATCAACCAGCTTTTCCAAAAGCGGCGTGGCTTGCAAGTCTATACCGACAGTTTCTTTCCCAAAGGTGTCGCAGCTGCTGCTTACATCGGCCGTTACATGGGTCATCCCCCGCTGTCGATGTCTCATCTGACTCATTATAACGGCCGGCAAGTACGCTTTTGGTATCAGGAAACGGCCACGGGCTTACGACGCGATGTCGCCCTGTCTGCGCTCGATTTCATCTCCCTTATCATCAAACATATCCCACCCAAAGGGATGCAATTGATGCGTCATGCCGGCCTCTATGCCCGCAACACCAAAACCAAATGGGCGCAGAAGGTACGCTCAGCCCTGGATGCCTTGCTGTCTCAATTCCCTCTCTTTGACCTCACTCCCTTTGCCAAATCCTTCGACCCTCTCACCTGGCGTCAGCGCTTCAAAGCCAGTTTTGGTCTGGACCCCCTCCAATGTCCTAACTGTCAGACCATCATGGAATTGGTCGAAATCTGGGAACCGCAGCGCCGCTATGTCTGGATGAAGCGTTGGCTAGAGACCCATCGCCGACGCAAAGCGGCGGGCCAAGCCTTAGCTCGCTTAGTCGCCTCCCGCCCAAAAAAGTATCGGCAGCTCGCTTTGGACTTCTTGTGACCTGGCCAACCCTGCTTTTGCCCACACCGCCTACCAACATCATTCTTGTTCACATCATCGCCACGGTAGCGGTTTTAGCCTGCCTGCTGCTGGCAAAACCGCCAAATCTTCTTCCCCCACAGGTAGCCAAATTTACCAGATGCTTCCCTTTTCATTATCGGTGGTTGACCGCAGACCCCGGCAACCGCTACCGCCAATGTATAAAATCCTAGACATCAAGCATTTTAATGATCGTTCTCCAGGTAACATTCATTTCGATACTCGTTTGGACATCTAATCCACTGCATGCCTTGGTCTGCAGCAGGATATGATTGGCCTCACGTGGTGGAAGAGCGCCTCAGGAAAGACAGGGTTCAATCCCACGCCAGTGTTGCGGCCGCTTGATTGTATGCATCCGCGCGATCAGGCTCAAAGAACCAGTGTCCCGTACCGGGATAGCGATAGAAAGTCACCGGCCGGCCTGTCGTAGAGATTCCTCCAACTCGTCGACGTTGGCTTGCGGCTCAAACTCATCGTTCTCGGCAAAGTGACCGAGGTAGACTGCTCGTGAACTGCTGAAGTCGGCGGGCCGGGTCCCTCGCCAGTGGGCGGGATGGCGAGAAAGTCCTGAGGTTCTGAATGTGTCATGTGGACGTCTTTATAGAGCTTGTAGTGGATCGCGCTGCTGCTAAGTGGGCAGAGCATACAAGAACGCGTGTTCTAAGTCGAGTGAATTAATGGTTCGATAGCTGCTTTGCGCCCGTGCGGCTACGTCGCGTTCTTACCCGACCGGCGCAAGATGAGGTATAGACCGCCGAGAATGAGGAATACGGGCCAGATCTGACCGAGGAATTCCAGGACGGCAATCGCCATGCCGCCAAAGAGCAACGCGCCGCCGATCACGGCCATGATGCCGCCGGGAATCAGCGCCCACCAGTGATTGTCGCCGGTGAAGATGGTGGAGAGCACCGGGATGAGGAACCAGCCGGCGGCAAATGAGAGCAAAAAGATACCGCCGCTCGCATCGCCGCTTACATCGTCAAAAGGACCGGCCGTCAGCAGGATGCCGGCGCCGATACCGCTGAGAATGCCGCCGGGAATTAACAGGCCTGATTGGCGAGTCATAATACCCCAGAGCAGGAAGATGACGCCTAGCGCCGGAACAATCAACAGACCAAACATCTCTCCAAGGTCGACAAATTGTGCTACCAGGGCGATAACGCCGAGGACAATCAAGGCAATACCGCCGACTACGTGATTTTTTGATTCGCCCGATTTCATATTTTTCTCCTCATAGAGTGATTCCGATCTACTATCCTAATACGTAAGTTTCACCCATTTAGTCGCATCGCAACTAACACTTCTCATATAGACACGTCGCCGAAAATCGCCTAGCATGTACTTATGGCGTTCGAACTTCCACTGTTCCCGTTAAATACGGTGCTTTTCCCGGGGATGCCCTTGACGCTGCACATTTTTGAAGAACGTTACAAACAGATGATTCACGACTGTATGCAGGCCGGGCAACCGTTTGGCGTGGTGCTGATTAAGGAGGGGATAGAAGCGCTTGGCCCGTTGGCGGAGCCTCATAGCGTTGGTTGCACCGCCGAAATTGCCCAGGCCCAAGCTTTGCAAGGGGGACGCATGAATATCCTGGCAATCGGGCGCGAACGGTTTCGAATCGTTGCGCTGAATTACGGCCAGCCATATCTGCACGCCACTGTAGAAGAGTATCCGTTGAACGCAACGCTAAACGGCGATACGGCAATCGTGAGCAGGCGGCTGCGACCCTGGATTGAAGCGTATTTGGGCCTACTCAGCGAAGCCGGGGACGTAGATTTTGACATATCGGCGCTTCCTGGAGATCCCGAAGCGCTGGCTTATCTGGCGGCAACCGTTCTGCAGATTCCCAACCCCCAGAAACAGGTCCTTTTGTCCGCGGCAGGCGCCAGGACAATGCTTGACGATATGCGCGACATTTACCGGCGTGAGTTGCCGGTGCTGCGCCTGTTGCTGCAAGAAGACGAAGCGACGCCGGTCGGGCCGGGGCCTTTCTCCCTTAGCTAGTAACGCGGTAAGAAACCGCGGCTACTTTTACAGTTCGTAAAGCTCTCCAAATTTTGTCCGCAAATAGTCGAGGTAGGGATCGATCGTTAGCGATCCGCCTGTGACCCTTTGCACCAGCTCCGAGGTAGTAAACTTGCTGCCGTGGCAATAGATATTTTGGCGCAGCCAGCGATGCAGCGTATCGAAGTTGCCGTTCACCATCTCGTCGACTATTTGGGGATGCGCCTCTAACGCCTTCGCAAAGAAGAGCGCAGCCAGGATGTTGCCCAAGGTGTAGCCCTGAAACGCGCCGCCAACGGAGCCGGCAAACCAGTGAACGTCTTGCAGCACGCCATTGCGATCGTCGTGGGAGCGCACGCCCAAATCCATCTGATACCGTTCATGCCAGGCCTCGGGGAGATCGGCGACGGCAAGCTCCCCTTCCAGCAGTTGTAACTCCAGTTCGAAGCGTAGCATGACGTGCAGGTTGTAGGTAACCTCATCGGCGTCAGTACGAATGAGCGAGCGCTGCACCTTGTTGATGGCGGCGTAAAAGTCGTCCAGGTCGACAGAGTGCAGCTGATCCGGGAACATATCCTGTAACTGGGGGTAAAAATGGCGCCAGAAGGGCATGCTGCGACCGACCTGGTTTTCCCACAGGCGCGATTGGCTTTCGTGAACGCCGGCCGACGTCCCGGTCGCCAGCGGGGTCGCTTCCAGGGCAGGATCAATGCCCAGCTCGTAGAGCGCGTGGCCTGCCTCGTGCAGCGTGCTGAAGAGCGCCTCGTTGAGGTTGTTCTTCTGGACGCGGGTGGTGATGCGCACGTCGTCCAGGGCGAACTTGGTCATAAACGGGTGGTGTGTCTTGTCCTGGCGTCCTCGCTCAAAATCATAGCCATAACGCTTGATAACGCGGCGCCCAAACTCTAACTGTTTATCTTCAGGGTAGGCGCGATGCAAGATACCGTCGTCCGTTTCCTGCTGGGCGGTGATTGCCTCTACCAGGGGCACGAGTCTGTCGCGTAGCTCGCCAAAAAGTGGGCGGATTGTGGCCACTTTCATGCCGTAATCGGAATAGTTAATCAGTGGATCGGCGATATGCTCGTAACCGGGATAGAAGTCGGCCAACTGGCGGCTCAAGTCCAGATTCTTCTGTAAGTATGGCTGCACCCTGGCGAAGTCATCGGCGGGCCGGGCTTCAGCCCAGACGTTGTAAGAAAGCGCCGTATGCTCGTGAAATTCGGCCGTAAATGTGGGCGGCACTTTCAACGCCAGTTCGTAATCACGGCGTGTAACGCGAATTAGACTGGCTTGGTCTGAATCGTAAGGCAGCTCTTGCGCATATGGTTCCAGTTCGTCTAGCAATTGACCGATGGCCGGATCGGTAAATTTCTCCTGAGCCAGCCGCGACAGCGTCGCCATCTGCCGTCCGCGCGCGGGCGCGCCTCCCGGCGGCATATAGGTGGACTGGTCCCAATTCAGGACAGCGACCGCCGATTGTAAATTGTCAACTTCGCGCAGGCGCGCCTTGAGCTGCTTTAGTTTTTCTTCCATCAAATCTCCTTAGGACTGAATAGGCACCGAACTGAGCGAGCCGCCGCTGATCGTGGTATGCCAGGCGGCCATCCAGCCCACCTGGCCCTGATACGTGACCTGGATCCAGTCACCGGCCGCGTTTCGTCCGGTTACAGGTAGGACCGTACCAAACGGCGCCACGGTCAGAATCTGGAAGTCGGTGCCGGGCCCGGAACGCAAGCGTAGGTTTGCAATTGTGGTCGCCTGTACGCCCCCTGCTGGTGGCGGCGGCGGTGTATCGCCGGAGGACGTCGCGCCGCCGGGCAGGGTGAGCGCCTGGCCAGAGTGGATCAGGTTTAGATTGACGATGTTGTTCAATGCGGCGAGTTCTGAAACAGTCGTTCCATATCGCTGCGCTATCGCCGAAAGCGTTTCGCCGGGCTGCACGATGTGCACACCGCCGGAGGGAACTGTACCTCCCGAATCGGTAGGCGGTGGAGGTGGGGGTGGCGGCGCTTCCTGGTTCACCACGTACAGCGATGCGTCATCCCAATAAACGTCGCTATGTTTTAGGGGGTATGCGGCCTGCGAGTAGGTGAACACTGTAACCGTAGATCCCTGAGCCTGTGCCGTTACCGAGATTTGCTGGTAGGCGTCGAAGGGCTGAACGAGGCCCGACCACACGATACTCCCACTGTTGGGATTGGTTCCGCCGGTGGGGTCGATGCCCACACGCATATTGATGAAAACATTACTGTCAGACGTCGTCGCGTCTCCGTTCGAGAGCCAGGCCTGGCCCCAGATGCTAAACTGTAGCACGGCATTAGCTGGGACGCTTACCTGCTGCATGAAACCAGCCTCGTGCGTCCGGTAAAAGCTAAAGTACTGCGCCGCGTTGGACCCGGAATGAATGCGATTGGCGAAAGGCGCGGCCGGCTTGTACTCTGGATTCGCATCTGAGGAACGAGCTTTAACCCACCAGGGACGCCAGCCAGAGGGAACCTGGGCGGTGTTACAAATACCCAGCGGGCAGTCCGCGTGTTCCTGCGCCGTTTGCGGCACGTAGGCGCTGTAAGTGCCTTCGAAACCGGGATTTTGAAGAAGGTTGGTTCCTTGAGCGAGCGCGGGTTGAGACACGGCGGCGAAGCCCAAGATACAGGCGAACAGAACGATATATAGCGTCAAGCGATACATGGTTATCCTCTCCATGGTAGCCAATACGAATCCGTAAATCGACTGGAGCAAACGTTCGGACGGCCGTTGGGGCAGACATCCGCACCTGTTACTAATCCGACGGTAGCACATTCGCTGCAAGGACGCCAGCGTCGGCGGCACGGTCAGCGTCATGGAAGCCATGCCCGATGCCGGCGAGCGCCGAGAGAAGTTGCGACCATTGCTGGTATAATCAGCACCAAGGCGATGAGAATCTGTAGCAAGGAGAGTGCAATGAAAGGCCGACATTCATCGCTTGTTTTTGCGCCCCTGATCCTGCTTGTCGGCATGACAGTGGCTGCGCTATTTGGAAATCCATCTTCATCTCATGCTGCGATGACAGCAAATCGCGCCGGGAACCGTCTATGGTTACCTCCGCAGCAGGCAACGGCTCCAGCGGTTGCCACAGCAGCCGCGCGTCAGGAAGCGGTTCTTTATCTGCGCTACGATGTACAGATCGCCGTACAGGAGGACGGAACGTTTCACGTGCGCGAAGAACAGGAGATCCTGTTCAACGAATCCTTCCGCACAGCGTTTGCCGAAATTCCGCTGGATTACGTTGGTGAGATTCGCAACATACAGCTTAGCAGCGCCGGTATTACGTATCGTCAAGTAAGCGGAAACCCGTCCATACCCGGCAACTATAGCGTCACCTACGAGCGAGACGCCGTTTACGTGGAGTGGATGTACGAGGAGACGTCGCCCGGTGAATCGCGCATGTTTATCTTGGAATACGACGTCGCCGGAGGGCTCTGGGTCTATGAGGATGGTGATATTCTGGAGTGGCGCGCCGTACCGGCCGATCGCAGCGGTGTTCCTGTGCTCTCAAGCACTGTTACGGTGACATTGCCGCGAGCGGTTGCCAATGACGCTCTATTAAGCAATGCCTTTGGTCCTCAATTTAGCGCCAGCGTTAGCGAGGGGCAGGTGGTCTTTGCAGCCGACGACGAGATACCTGATGGCACTGCCTTCCAAATTATGGTCGGCTTTCCGCACGGCCTGGTCGGGGCCCAGGTACAGCCATGGCAGCGGGCAGAAGATAGCGCCGATCTTGAATACACGATCAGATCGGTTGAGACGGAAATCGAAATTGCGGCTGACGGGGCGCTGAATGTCAGCGAGCGCCAGACCGTCGTAGTGGATGCCGGCGTGCTTTACGGCGGGCAACGGACTGTCTCACTGGCTTACGTGGATGGCCTCGTGGATTTCTCAGTCTCGGAGGGGCAGGAACCGCTCGCATTTCTGGACCAACCCAGTCCCAACTGCGAGTCCTGCGCGTGGACACAGGAAAGGCCAGGTTCGGGCGATTGGATCATGGTGAATAGCGGTACGGGCGCCATGACGCTGGACGAAGAGGAAGCAGGTCATGTGCAAGTAGCCTGGACGGCGCCCCCGCTGGTAAGGGGCGAAGAGACAGCGTTTCTTATCAATTATACGGCCGTTGGCGCGCTGCAGGTGTCGGATACAGAACAAGTGTTGGCCTGGACGCCCGTTTCTGGTTTTGACGTTGCCGTCGAATCTACGCGGCTCATCGTGGATTTGCCGCCGCAAGTCACACCAGAAGAGGTACAGGTGTCGGGAGGAAACGTGCAGACGGCCGGCGACGGGCGCCTTGTCATCACGCGCGACGGTCCGCTGGCACCTCAAGAATTCTGGGAGGTACGGCTGTCCCTTCCCGCGAACGCCACCGCGGCAGCTATACCAGTCTGGCAGCAAGAATTAGAGGCCGCGGTAAGTCGCGCCGACGCTATCCGTGCATCAATTCGCGAGCAAGAGATCCGTCGCGCCCGTCTGCAGCTGGCATTTGGGGTAGGCGCTGTCCTGTTACTGGTAGGCGGGCTTCTGCTGGTCGGTCTCGTCTGGTATCTGTGGGGCCGTGAGAGCGCGACACCGCTCGTGCCTGAGTATCTCAGCGAGCCACCTTCCGACTTGCCGCCGGGAATCGTGGCCTATCTGCTGGATGAAAAACCGACGCCAAAGGGAGTCCTGGCGTCTCTTTTTCATTTGGCAACGCTGGGCCTGTTACGGATTGAATTAACCGATCCGCTGCTCCTGTCGCGCAACTGGGGCGAGGATCTCGCCGAAGGCCAGATAATCGAAACGGAAGATGGGAACAGCATGGTCGTTCCCAGGCACATGGTCCAACTGTTCAACAGCCTGCGCCCACATTTGGGCACGACGCTCACACCCTTGCAGCAAATCACGCCTTACTTGCCGGAAATCATTCCCCAGGTCTATTACGAAATGGGTAAGGAGGCAACGCGCTTTTTTGCACAGTTACCGGGACAGGTGCGCCGCCGCTGGCTGGTTTACGGGCAGTGGGTAGTTTTGGGCGGCGCCGGATTGGCGCTGGCGGCCGCACTCGTCTACAGCTCTAGTCTGGGCTGGATTGCGGCGACGCCTGCCGTGGCGCTGGTCATCGCCGGCGCTGCGCTCATCGTGGTCAGCCGCTGGATGCCCCGCCGCAGCGACGTGGGGGTCGAAGAGGCCGCCCGCTGGCGCGCTTTTGAGCAGTATCTTCGTAAACTGCAGCGCTATGGCAACCAGGAGGACGCGCAGCGAATTCTAAATCGCAATTTTGCCTACGCCGTGGCTTTGGACGTGGAAGACGTGGTGCTAACCCAGGCTGCGAAAATGGACACGGTCATGCCTACGTGGACGCAACCGGTGGTGATCGCTCGACCGCAGCATGCACCGTTTCCGGCGCCTTCGCCCACTTCGGCGCCGGGTCCATTGCTGCGCCGTCCCGCTTCACAAAATGAGACGTCTAACACTGCAACGCCTGAAGCGCGACGGGAAACCGCTTCGCGTACAGCACCCTCACTCGAAGGCCTGGCGGATACGCTAGCCTGGCGCTTGGAGCAGGCCAATAACAGCGTCACAAGCACTTTGCGTAAGGCAGTGGGCGAGGTGAGCGAGACGCCGTTCCAACTGGTGTTGCGCGGCGCACGTGGCGCAGGCAAGCTGACCTGGGACGCCACGACAACTTCCCTGGAAATCATGGACGCAATCCTTGACGAGGCTTCTTCCGGGTCAGGTAGCAGCAGCTATCGTGGCTCTTCGGGCTCGCGCCGCAGCTCGTCGCGTAGCAGTTGGGGCTCCAGTCGCAGTTCGGGTTTCAGCGGGCGGAGCAGCAGTTCGCGTCGCAGCGGCGGCGGTGGCCGCCGCGGTTTTGGTCGTTGAAAGAATGTAGCCGCGCTAGGAGCCGCTCTCGCCGGCAGCGGACTCGGGAACGGGCCCGTTTGTGCCGGGGCTGGCGAGCAGAAACTGTAACGCCAGGGGCAAACGCCGCGCCCAGGCCGGCTCGTTATGACCGGCGTCACGCTCTTCAATGACGAAAAGATCGCGTCGCGGCCGGTATCCCTTTTTCACCAGCAGTCTCTTCATGTGGCGTACGCCTGCGTAGTGACGTCGTGACTGTCGTCGCGCTGCCTTTTCAGTGATGCTGCTGCCTCCATATTCACGGGTGCCAACATCGAGGTAGATTTTTCCCGGCGTGTAAGGCGCCTCTTGCACATAGGCATAGATTGCGCGGTTGGCGTACCACAACGAGGGGCTCATCGCGCCGGCAAAGCCAAAGACGTCTCGACACCGAAAGAAACCATAGAGACTGATGAGGCCGCCCATCGAGGAGCCCAAAAGGCCGGTGTGTGAGCGGTCGGTGTGCGTTGGAAAATCGCGGTCGATGAGCGGCTTTAACGTGTCTACCAGAAAGGAGAGGTATTTGTCGCCATTGCCCGGCCCATGGCGCGCGTCGCCGAACGGACTGTATTCTGACAGTCGTTCTCTCTCCATATTAGGTACACCCACGATGATGGCCTCGATTCCGCTGTGGCTGAGTTGCTGCATGGTTTCGTCTACTCGCCACTCGCCAGCATAGCTGCTCGTTTCGTCAAAAAGGTTTTGACCGTCGTGCATATATAGTACGGGGTAGCGTCGTTTTCCGTCATCATAGGACGGAGGAAGGTATACCAGAATATCGCGCCGGTTTTTCAACTGTGGGCTCCAGACGCGCTCGCGCACTTTCACAGTACCCACAACTGTGTGGTTGGCGCCCGTCTCGCGCCCGTTATAATCTTGCCAATTTTTCATTTTTCGATGATGGCTACATGGATTGGGTTTGATAAGTATCGTTATCGGCAATGAGAAAAGGACTCCAGATCAAGCCTGGTAAGCGTGCTCCTTTTCGTGGTGTGCTTCGACTCCCGCCTGATCAACTTCCACAGACTCCGCCGGCCAGGGTGGCAGCCCCAAGAGCTTACGATGCACGTAGCTGCCGACGACCTTTACCGTTGCCAGCAAGGGTACTATAAGCAGCGCGCCTAGCAACCCGCTTAACATGAGTGCGCCGAGCAGCCCGGCAAAAACAACGCCGGGATGCAGTCGTAACTGCTTTCCGAGAATATGCGGGCGAATCCAAAGGTTGTCCAACTGCTGTATTGCAGTATAGAGCAGTAAAAGCAAGGCAATAAAGCCTAGCGGTGACCATCTTATTAGTCCAGAGCGGAAGAGTCCGACAATCAGCAAAGTTCCTACCACCATAAGCATAAAGATGACGAAGAACATGAGCAATTGGATGCGCAGGAACTTACCCCAGACATGATTGACCTCACCCAAAAGGCGCTCAATCTCGGGACGATAGTCAACGGGCGCTAGGGTAACCACCCAGGGCATTATCTTCGATCCATCTTTCAGCAAATAGTAATACATGATTAATACCGTGGCGGCCCATAAGAGATTTGTCGTCACTGTGGACAGAATGTTCAGGGAGTCTCCCGTCAACGATGCTATGACCTCCGCTCCCATTCCTTGCAGTGAGTCGATCATTTGCTGGGGCCGGAAGTGAAAGCCCAGAATGTTAATTGGGCGGAATAGCCACACTTCGATTTCCTCGGCGGCTGTAAGAAAATCGCTCCGTAGACTGCCGAGAGAGCTCACGGCTACAGTCCCCAGCGCCGCAGGAATCGCCAGGACGATTAATAGGGTGCTGAGGAAAATGGCGGCGGCCGCCTGAGACCGGGGTAATGTGCTGCGTTCCACCAGCCAACAGACGGCGGGATTAAGAAGATAAGCCAGCAGCGCAGCGATCAGGATCGCCTCAATTAACGGCGAGGCAATAAATGCCAGCCAGATAGCAGCTGCCAGAGATAGCAGAATGACCAGGATACGGGTTGTGTTCGACCAGGTTGTATCCATCGACAGTAGTTTAACATACCAGCGACGAACAAGCGTAGTTTGTAAGGGAGCAATCGATGCACACTTTCGCCGTCAGGGGACCACCTCGGGTTTTGCCGCCGGCCTTATCGAAATCCAGGTAAACCAAAGCAACGTGACCATGAATAGGATCGAGCCTGCCCAGGTAAGAGCTTCACCGTCGCCAATGTACATTAAAACGACGGCGATCACTGCCAGGACGCCCACAATAATTACCCGAGTCGTATTTACCCCGGTTTCCAGTTCCCCGCTGTAGCGCTCGGCAGCAGGCCTTAAGATGCCTTGTTCCTGCAACATCGTCTCTGACGATGGCTGAATCTCGCGATAGCCGCCGCGGATGTAAATCAGGAACTGGCGTAATCCGAAGCCCAGCAGTGGCGCGCGTGGACGGATCAACGCCACGGGAGCGTCGATACGCTGAGCGATGCGGGTAGGCTTGCTGCCGAAGAATTGCCGTTTTAGCCAACTATCGCGTGTCGCGCCCAGGATCACGTAATCGTGCTGCTCAGCTTCCTGGGAAATTACTTTTACGGGATCTGAATCGTTGACTGTCTTATAGGTCAGCGTATCCTTATATTTGGGGTAGCGCGTCTCAAACAGGGTGACCTGGTCCTCCAGATCTCGGATGAGGCTCTCGCGCTGATCGCGTGGCGCGTCCGGCGGGAAGACGTGCAGAATCTCTTTGTGAGCCGTATTGTCGCCGGTCAAGAGACCAACAGTTTCCAGGGCAAATCTAATCTGGCGCGGATTGAGTACAGGGATGAGAATTTTCTCGGGCACCACGTGTAGCTCCTGCTGGATAATCAGCACGCGGCAGTTGACCCTGTCGATGATAGCATCGATATATTGCCCGACCGCTGTATTCGGCGCCTGGCTCTGTCCTCGCCAGCCCATGATTAACAAGTCCGCGTTTCGTTCGAATGCCGTTTCCACGATCGCATCTTCCACTTCGTGCGCAATACGAATGATAACTTCAATCGGCACACCTTCATCTTCCACGATAGCCAGGGCCTGATCGGTCAGTTCTTTGCTTTGCTCAATGTACTCACGCCCGGCGGAGAGTGGAAGCTGGCTGGGCACGACAATCACATTCAATAGCGAGATAACGCCGTCATGCTGTCTGGCAGCGTTGATCGCGGGAGCCAGGAGTCCCGGGAGCGACGCAGGGTTGGCGATTGGAACCAGCACGTGGTATTGATTTGCGTCAATAGCTCTTGGAATCAGCTTGGCTTCAGAAATAACCGGAGCGCGATCTCCTTCCTTTTCTCGTGGCCGGGCATAGACGTAAAACAGCACGGTGCCCCCCACAATCCAGATACTGGCGAAGACCCAGGCAATCGGCGAGTAGTTGAACATGAATACCGCCAGGAACAGCTTGGTCAAAATGCCAATGATAGGCACGATGGGGAAGAAGGGCATGAGATAGCCGTAATTGAGGCGATCTCCATATTTTTTGCGAATGGTGATCACGGCAACGTTCACCTGTAGAAATAGGAGCAAGAACATGATGTCGGCAGCCGCCGCAACATCCTCAATGGGGATGACGATAGCCATGAACATAATCAGCGCGCCGCTGAAGAGCAAGGCCTTATGTGGGGTGCGCGTTCGGGAATGTACTTCGCCAAAAGCATCCGGCAGATTTTTGTCGCGACCCATGGCAAAAGAGACACGGGTCGACGAGAATGTCGTTGCGTTGAGCGCGCTCATGGTGGACAGAATGCCGCCCACGAGAAGCAGGAACGTGCCATAGGGCATAAATTGGCGCGCGGCTTCGGCAACGCCGAGTTCGGCGTGCTCTGCCAGCCAAAGATATGTGGCCTGCGCGCTCTCTGGATTGACCGCGCCCAGCGTGACGAAGGCGACGAGCATGTAAATGGGAACGACGATAGCCAGAGATAGGAAGACTGCTCTGGGAATATTGCGGCGAGGATCCTTCACTTCTTCGCCGGCCTGCACGATGATCTCGTAGCCCTCAAAGGCGATGAAAGTAAGACCCATCGCCGTGACGATTCCCGCCAGGCCATTTGGTGCGAAATTTTGGAATTTCTGCAAGAACGAAGGGTTCAGGTAAATGGCCCAAAGGCCGCTCCCAATGAAGATTATGAGAATGATGACCTTGAGCACGGTGATGACATTCCCTGCCAGCCCGGTTTCTGAGGAGCCACGGAAGTTAATGTATATAAAGAGCAGGATAACGAGCACTGCTAACGCTTTGTGGGCTATTTCCTCCGGCACACCCAGAGTGGGCAGATTAAACTCGTCAAAAACGAGGTAGAGGTATGATCCAAAGCCTAATCCATAGAGGCTGCCGGCGACAGCATGGGCAAACCAGCTCATCCAGCCAGCTAGGAATGCGTTGGGACCCGGCAGTCCCTCTTTCACCCATAGATAACCGCCGCCGGCCTCAGGAATCGCCGATCCTAATTCGGCATACACCATGGCGGTAAAGATGGTGACAATTCCGTTAAGGGCGAAGGATAGGATCAAAGCGGGGCCGGCGGCGCCAGCGGCGATGCCGGTAAGCACGAAGATTCCCGCACCAATCATGGCTCCCACGCCAATCATTGTGATGTCAAAAAGTGAAAGATCGCGGCTCAACTCTACATGAGCAGTGGACATAAATGCTCCTTTTGCAAAACGCGTTGTCAGATAGTCCGATTTTCGAGTTTCTTGCGCCAGTATCGCATAATGCCATCTACGGACATGAAGAGCGGATTGGGCGCCTCATACCTCTGTGCAAAGTCGCCGGCTGGTAGGCCGCCATCAAGCGCCCTTTCTCGGTTCCACTGCTTGTAGACGTCGATTATCCGTTCGCGATCTGCGCCGGCTTCCATTTGCTCGCGAACTAGGCCTGTCGCATTTTCTAGTAAATCGCCGAACTGTTGAAAGTGGTCGGGGACATTGTGTACCTCGCCGAAGTGTGTCAAATAGAGCTTTTCGACGTGCAGTGCCTTCAGGCGCGCTATCGTCTTACGCCAGGCTTGTAGATCGAACTCGGGCGGGGGCGCCGGCAAAGATATCCACTTATCCGGGGCCAGGCGAACACCCGCAGCATCGCCGCTAAAGGCCACGTCGCCTATCTGGAAAACGTGATGATGCCACGCATGTCCGGGCGTGTCATGAGCGATAAGCGTAAGTCCGGCAGCGGCAACTTCGTCCCCATCATCCAGGGGGACAACACGGTCTGCCGGCGCCGGCACTATTTCGCCCCACAGTATTTCCATCTGCTCACCGTAAATGCGACCGGCACTGCGCCACAATTTGGCAGGATCGATCAGGTGTGGCGCCCCGACGTGATGCACATAAACGGTAGCTCCTTGTTGCGCCCACCAGCCGGCAGCGCCAGCATGGTCGAGATGGATATGAGTCACCAGCACATGCTTGATATCGGTCGTTTTCACCGCGTATTGTCGAATTCGCTCCCGAAGAGTAGGAAGCGTAGACATTGGTCCTGTCTCGATCAGAACCCAGCCGTCTGGGCCCTCTAGAAGATAGGCAGCGATGGTGCGTTCAATATTTTGGAATAATAGATCCAGTGTATGGATTTTCATGGCGAAACCTTTTGCGCCAGTGCCAACAAAGATGGAAGCGAGGAGATCGGTCCGTCGTGTATAACTGTGTTATAGGATGTTCTTATATCCTTGGTCCATTGACAAACGATCTGCGCCTTGCTACGGTTGATCCAGTATGCTGCCCTAACCTTCTTGCTTTGTGCCCAGCATAACTCCGAATCATCGTATCTAGCTAGATCGTACCAGGAGACCGCTTAATGGCTATTGATTTCATCAGAAGGCAGAAGTTACAGCAAATCATTGAACAGCGCGACGATATTTGTATCTCTATCTACTTGCCAATGCAGCGGAAGGGCGCCGGTGTACAGGGAAACGCAGTGCGCCTAAAAAATGCACTTAAGGAAGCGGCGGAGGCGCTTAAGGAGCGCGGCCACGACCAGGCGCAAATCGATGCCTTGTTGGCCCGCCCCAGGGCGCTTCTCGACGATCCTCAGTATTGGCAGCGCCAGCAAGATGGTCTGGCCCTGTTCACTTCACGGAGCTTCTTTGAGTCGTTTCGTCTTCCAACGTCGTTTGATCCACTTACGGTGATAGCCGAGCGCTTTCATATAAAGCCGCTACTGCCTCTTTTTAGTGATGACGGTCGATTCTATATCCTGGCGCTTAGCCAGGCCAAGGTGCGCCTGTTTCGAGGCACTCATCACATGGTCGACGAAATGGATATAGACCAAGCGCCGGGTAGTCTGGCTGAGGCACTGGCGTATGATGATCCTGAAGAACAATTGCAGCATCACGTAACGACTTCCGGTACTGCTTCTGCAGGTGGGCCAGAGGTTGTACACCACGGACATGGTGTCCCTGACAACGAACGGCGCGCGCGGTTACGTCGTTTTCTACGGCAGGTAAGCAAGGGCATTCAGGACGTATTGGCCGAGGAGGAAGTCCCTTTGATTCTAGCCGCGGTTGATTATTTACATCCAATATATAAGGAAGTCGACAGTTCTGCCCACCTGCTTGATGAAGGCATCGAAGGCAACCCGGACGAGATGACTGCGGAAGAATTACACGATCGGGCGTGGAAGATAGTGGCACCGTTATTTGTACAGGCCAGGGAGGATGTGAGAACTCGGTATCTTGAACTCGCCAATGGCGATCAGGCGACCGACGATCTGCATGCAATCGTCCCGGCGGCTTACCAGGGACGAGTCGACTCCCTTTTTGTTGCGCTTAATGAACAAAAGTGGGGTAAATACAATCCGGATACTAATGACATCGTGGTTCATAAATCGCCCGAGGATGAGAGCGAGGATCTCCTCGACTTTGCGGCGGTTCAGACGATGGCCAATGGTGGAACGGTCTATGCGGTAGATGAAACGGAGCTGCCAGGTCAAACGGCCATTGCTGCTGTATTCCGTTTCTGAGCGCGTGAATCAACCAGTAAGTGAGGAACGACAATGTTGGAAACTAAAACGATTCAGTACCCGAGAGTGGCAGCGTTAAACGTGGGTAGACAAGAGCGCTGGGGAGCGTTTGTCGCGGGCGTTTTAATGGTGCTTTTGGCCTTATGGCGTAAATCACCTCTGACAATTGCGCTGCTGCCCGTCGGACTGTACATGTTATATCGTGGCGCTGCAGGCCACTGTTATGTATATGAGTATTTCGGCATTAGCACGCTTCGTCCGCGCGAGCCAGTGGTTGAAGAGGTTCCGCCAACAGGCGTAGGTCCCGAGGACGAAGTTGCTGAATCCTCCTGGGAATCGTTCCCTACGAGCGACGCACCGGCCTGGACCATGGGTAGACGAGGCTGATAAGCGAGTTGAGTAATGCAATAACCCAAAACAAGGGATATGGAGACAATTAATGGCTAACCAGGTTACAAGAACGGTTATCGTCAAAGGCGATGTATCGTCTGTTTATGATCTATGGGCAGACTTTGAGAACTTCCCGCATTTCATGCACTATGTCAAGTCCGTGAAGAAACTGGACGATGGGCGCAGCGAATGGGTCGTCGAGGGGCCGCTGGGAAGCAACGTAAAATGGGTTGCGGAGATGACGCGGGAGGAATACGGCAAACGCATTGGCTGGAGTAGTAAGGATCACGAGGGAACGATTACCACTAGCGGACAGGTGACATTCAATGATCTACCAGAATCCAATGAGACCGAACTAACTGTGCTGCTACAATATAAGGCGCCGGGGGGCAAACTGGGCGAGGTTGCCGCTGCGTTGTTTAGTAACCCACAGAAACGATTGGAGGAGGATCTGCGTAATTTTAAGGATTTCGCCGAAGGTCGATTCGATCGGTTAAAATCTTAATTCGTGTGACGTCAGTAAACGCGATCATCTCGTTGCCCATAATCTTTTAATAATCCCTTTAATGGGTGCAGCTTATTTCCGGCCTATTGTTGGACATAGATTCATCATTTTTTGGGCGCGCCCTGTCCTGGCAGGACGTGCCAAACCTGACAGTCTCTGTAGGAAACGGCGGCTCGCCAATAAAGGTCGTTGGTAGCACCGCGATTGTATGCCCGCGCTGCCGCCTGGCCATGTTCGTAAAAACGAGTGGTGAGGCGCGCTCCTTGGGCAGGAGGGTGATTCCTCTCAACCGCTTCCCTGCTGTTCCCCGTTATCCCTTGATTAAACAGGTCTACAAGTCGGCGATTGATCCGTTTCCTACGAGTATTGGTCTGCGGCGCATGTGGGCCGGCGAAGCTATTAGGTAGCTGCCACGCCAGATACGATTTGCCTGTGGGGCCTGATTTTCCCTGATAGTCTTTTAGTTGGAAGAGGGCATGCCCATGTTGCCAGGAACGGCGCTGTGCCTCCAATCGAGAATATTGCTCTCCTACTGCCCAGTTGTGGTGGCGCTTTACGCCGGCCTTTTTCTCATAGTTCTGCTGGCTGCGACGGCCGACACCGGTTATTTCGGTTAACTTTCGGCGGGCAATTGGATTACGTGAATCCCGGCCGCTGTGGTAGCTGGCGTAAAAGTGGGCGCGAACGGCGCCGATACCCTGTAACAGGGTCGATAATGGAAGCGCCACTGGTCGTATACCTAGCCGCTGCACGCCCAAGGCTGCGGCGACTTTTGCCGCCGATTGCAGCCAGATGCGTCCTTGCGAGGCGGGTACGTCATCGCGTTTCCAGAAGATATGATCTCCTTCTGACAACAGGTTGCGCAGCTGGCGCCAGCCACAAATGCGCAGCGGTGATTGCTTCTCTGTCAGAGCTTGCCGCGTCCTGTTAACGGTTACCCATCCACATCCTTCGTCATCCAAATGGCGCAGAAGCAGCCAAACGCGACCAGGAGATGAAAGATCGCCTTGCAACATGGCAATGGCTATGTCGGGATGGAGGGTAATGGTCGTATCTTCTGTCTGGCGAACTGATGACGCATGAAGCGATGGATTGCCGCAGGTCGATCGCGCGTCTGCAGGTAGCTGCGGCAGCCAGCAAAGAGACATGGCCGCTTGCGCTTCCGCCTGTGCTTTTTGTCGCTCATCTGAAACGCGCATGGCGTGGGCCAGTGCGTGACTCTCCCAGCCAGATACGTAATCGCCGCCGGGCTGCGAAGCGGTATTGATTGTTGAGTGGGGGAGGGTGGAGCGGCCGTGAGTGTCCGTGTAAACCGGGAGTCGCTGTGCGATGCGCTCCTGCCGGCATTGTTCGCGGCGTTGATGAAGTTGCTCTTGCGCTGCAGCCAGTCTTGCTGACACAGCATTGCTGTGTTGCCGGGCCAAGAAGCACGCTTCCCTGCGCAAGAGCAAGATAGCAGCAGCAACGTCAATCTATACGTCGGCTGAGGCGCCAGGGCCACAATTGACAGTGTTGGCGGCGTGTGCTATGCTCTTTACGCAACTAGATAGGCTGCCCCGGGGCGCAAAAACCCCTTCCCCAATTAAGGGGCGTTGTATATAGGTGTTGGCGGCACCTTATACGATGATGGGCAGTTTAACTGGGACAAGGCCAAGCGTTCATACGCCTGGCCTTTTTTTTAGGGCGTGGGAGCCCTAATGAACTGTTTCTGGAACAGAGAAGCAAGCGTGGAGAATTACCTCAATAGGCATAAGAACTTCCCTTTCCCGAAACCATTGTCTATTTTGTGCTATTTAAAGTACAATATTGTATGCCGAGAGGCATTATGCACGACCTGAATTGAGTCTATCAAAATTAGAAGGGCGTGTCAACAGATCTATAGCATATACATTTGATTTTTGGGCACTTTTTTTGTAGAATAACCTTAAAGTTTTCTCTTTGCCGTCACATATTGGGTATAGACCCGTTCTTTTTGGGGAATAAAAGATGATTGACAATTTGAACCCGACGCTGGAATTAGAACAGTTTGCACAGCCAAACTGGGATCGTCTGGGCGTGGTCATGCCGCCGTTTAGCATCGAAGCCGATCCACGTTTCATGTACATTTCTGATGACACGCGCCGCGCGCTGTCCAAGGTAAGTTTCATGGTAGAAGCAGGGCAGGGGGCGTCGGTGGTCGTTGGAGAAGTGGGTACGGGAAAGACGACCCTCGCTTCGTGGTTTCACAGCCGCTACCAGCGCCGGCCTGATTTTGTCGCTGCTCGCGTCGATGAACCGCCCAAGCGCAGTGGTTTGTTGTTGCTGCGGCGCATCGCCGCCGAGTTTAATCTGCGGACACGCCGAGCGACAGAAGACCAGTTAAATGAATTTCGGTCTTTTTTGGTGCGACAGAGCGAAAAGGGCGTCTTACCTCTAATTATCATTGACGAAGCTCACGAGCTGGGGGTGGAGCAGTTTGTAGAACTGCGACGCATGTTAAACTTCCGCGATCCGCAAGGTGGTAAGGCGTATCAGTTGATCCTGTTAGGGAGGCCGGAGCTAGATATTAATCTGCGTGAAGTTCCCGATTTTAACGACAGAGTAGCTACTCGTTCGTCGTTGGATCCTCTTACACCGGACGATACAAAATCGCTCATTGAATATCGGCTCCTGGCTGCCGGCCGGGATCCTCGCCAGAAGCCACTCTTTATGAACGATGCAATTCTTCCGGTGTGGCGTGAAACGCGCGGATACCC
>JAICPS010000516.1 GCA_025929715.1 Anaerolineae bacterium
CGGCGCGTTGGGGTCGAGCAGCGGCTCGAATTCGCAGAAAGCCGGCTCCGTGCGGAACTCAACGGCAGCGTTGACTTCGGCGACTTCGGCGCAATCGGCAGCGGTGATCATCTCACCGGACGAGCCGGCATCGGTGCTGCTGGTGCTTAGCGCCGGCAGATCGACGCCAATCAGCGCCGTACACGCCGCTTCCAGGGCGTCAGCCTGGTCGACGAAGTTGCTAGAAGGCGTCAACATGTTTTGCGCGCCCCAGTGAATGTGGGATGCCTTGGTAAGACCCAGGCCGCTGATGGTCTGGCCATTGTAGGTACCGCCATCCACCATCAGCGCAAAGGCGTGATTGGGGACGCCAGAGTTGCTGTGCACGCCACCGCTATCGGCCGTGGAGCAGACGTACTGATCTTCGTCCGTTACCTTACCCGGGTCGTTGTAACAGTTCGGGTTCCACAAGTCGCGAATGGCGCCGCCAAAAGCGGGGTCATCTTCGCCGGACAGCCAGCGATAGCTGTTGTCTACGCTTGGCGAACCCTCGCCAAAGACCGAACAGCCACCGTCGCTGCGCAGACCGCCAGGATCGTCAGTACCCCGGTTGTTAAGGAAGTCGACCACTTCACCCCAGATATCGGAGTAGGATTCGTTGAGGGCGCCCGACTGCCATTGGTAGATCAGGTTGTTGGTATATTCGGTGTAGGCGTGGCCCCACTCATGAGCCACGGTGTCATCCCCTGTCACGCCGGAGCAGTAGTTGGTGCTGGTGCCGTTCCAGTTGGCATTGGGGCAGTTGATGTTAGGGTCGTTATTGACCGTGCGCATCGTGGCGCCCGCGCCATCGTAGGAGTCGCGGTCGGCCATGCTGGCAAAGAGGTTGTAGGTTTCGGCGGCGCCGTCAATCTCATTTTGCCAGTCCGTCACCTGCTGCTCGGTTCCGCCTTCCCATCCTGGTGGAATGGGGTCCGGGTCGCCGGCGCTGTCTTCCCAGATCACGTTCTCCAGGGTCTCCTCCGAGACTTTACGATCGAGATCGTTGTGAACGCCGGTGATCTGGTCGACAATCGTTCCCGCGTGAGCGTCGACGTAGACAAATTCGCGCACGGAGACGTTGGAATTTACCACTTCGACCTCATAGACGAGGCGCGTCTCGCCGGGCGCGCGGCGTAGCAAGCCCTCGCGGAACAGATAGAGATAACTGTTGACGGCAGCGAGATCGCTCGAGGCATTGGTCACGCCTTGCTGGCGTTGAACGTGGGCGACGGCCGTGGAGATGGCCGTGTCCTCTGACAGGGTGGGGGTCGTGTTGGCGTCGATGCGTGGCAGGAAAACGCCGTTAACCGCCGTAATGCGGTTGTTTTGGTCCAGATGTACCTTGAGGACACCGGCGAATACGGCAACGCCGCCGTGTACCTGCTTGTACGTCAGGTGCGTGTTGCCGGCGACATCGGTTCTTTCTTCAACAAACTGCAGTTGCGCGCCGGCATCCGCCACGCCAAAAACGTCGCCGTAGGCGTCGAAGAAGGCGTCGGCTTCAGCCCTGGCGGACCAGCCGGGCGTCAGGCTCAATGCTGCGGCCGCATTTGGACGCGCCAGGCGGACAAAGCTGGCTACGCCGGTCGCCGAGTTGAGGGTAACCTCGGCCTGTCCGTTGGTATCGGCGATAAGACGTTCGATGGCCGGTTGGGGTGGTCCTGCCTGCGCTTTACCCGCCGCGCTGGCAGATCCGGACCAGTCTCGTCCGCTAACGGGAGAGAACAGAAAAACTAGTAATGCTAAGAATAGGGCTAATGGAATGGTCGCGCGGAGCAGCAAAACGCTTCGCTGTTGCTTCATATTTCCTCCTGTAGATTGGGGATGACAACGCATCGTCCCGACATTGCGGTAGTGGGTGCATGAAATGAAGCGCAGGCTATTAGCGTGGGATCATAGGCCCCCCCTTTCTAATCGCCATAAAGATAATGCTCCCCATAAGTGGGATTTAATACTGTTTTCGTTCAGGAGTTTGACACGTCCTTATACACGTCTGGATAGACGACGTTAGTATAGCCACACCATCGCGTCTGGTCAACGAAAGTACCATTGACAATCTTAGCGCAACGACCTTATAAATCTCCTTTCAATCTGGAAGCGTGTGCCAATCTGGCAGCGTCTGCCTCCAACGCCTTTACCAATTGACGATAATCCAGCGTTTTCCAGGCGCCGTCGCGGTAGAGCCAGGTCCCGTCGACCATCACGTCACGCACGTGCATGCCGGACACGGCGTAGACCAGGGCCGTGTAAACGTCCTGCCCGTTGCGCGGCGCCCAGCCAATTTCGTGCAGGTCGAGGGCGATCACGTCGGCTTTTTTGCCCACCTGTAGGCTGCCAATCTCGTCTTCCAGCCCCAGCGCCCGCGCTCCGCCCATCGTGGCCATTTCCAGAATCTCGCGCGTGGGAAGCGCGTTTGGCGTGCGGTGCTGCAGCGCCATCAGCTTGCCCAGGATCTGCATCTCTTTGAACATATCGTAACTGTTATTGTTGGTCACGTTGTCCGTGCCAAGCGCTGTGTTCACCCCCGCGCGGCGCAGGGCCAGCAGAGGAGGCAGGCCGGCCGCGTTGCGCATGAAAGAGGAGGGCGCGATGACTGCCGTGAAGCGCGTAGCGGACAGGAGCGGCAGGTCCGATTCGGGCAGCGCCAGGCAGTGCGCCGCCAGTAGCGGCTGCTGCAGCAGGCCCATGGCTGCCATCTGGGTCACGGCCGAGTGACCGTAATGGCTCTGGCTATAGCGCTCCTCTTCGCCGCTGGTGCCAAAGTGGACGTGTAGGCCCGTATCGAAGCGCTGCGCCAGGGCCAGCTCCAGGGCCATCGCTTCTTCGCTGTTGTCCACGAAGAACGCGTGCGGGCCCACCCAGCCCCGGAGGCGCCCGCCATCCTGCATCGATTGCAAAAATGCGGTGGCCGCCGCCAGTTCTCTGGTGCGCGCCGCCTTGTCGCCCAGCTCCACGATGCCGTAAGCCAGCGCGGCGCGCAGGCCGCTGCGCCGCACCTGGGGCACGATCTGGTCCATCCAGAAATACTGGTCGGCAAAGGTCGTCGTGCCGGTGCGGATCATTTCGGCGCAAGAAACGCCCACGGCGGCGCCGATCATGTCGGGGGTCATCACTTCTTCGACCACGCGAATGGTGTTGTACCAACCGTCGAAATTGAACAGCGAGTGGCCCTCGACCATGCCACGAAAGAGAACCATGGGCGAGTGAGTATGGGCGTTGACGAGGCCGGGCATCAGAAGGCGAGGCCCAAGATCGATTGTCTCGTCAAAATGGCGGCCGCTCAGGCCGGCCTGCGGGCCAATGGCCGCGATGCGGTCGTCTTCCACGAGCACGTAACCCGGTTCGTAGATTCGATCGGCGTCGTCGAGCGTCACAACCTGCTCGGCGCGGATCAGTGTTGAGCCCATAGGCGCTCCTTGTGGCAAATGAGAGATAAGGGCCTAAAATTACCACAGAGAGCACAGAGAACACAGAGAAAAAAGGAA
>JAICPS010000234.1 GCA_025929715.1 Anaerolineae bacterium
CAGACCTGCAAATAGCGCTCAACCTGTTCAAAGACCAGGAACCCGTCGAAAAAACGCTGCTCGAGCTCCATACGACGGCCGACGGCCACGCTAATATGATCGGCCAGGATGCTACCCAGCACTTCCTTGGGCAAATCGGCAAGCTGCACATCGCCACCCGCCCCATCGTTATCTAACCCCTGCGCCTCCTGATACCTCACAACCAGAAAATCCGGATCGACCGCGTTTTCGACGGCGACAAGGCCGAATGCCTGATTAACAATGTTATAGAGGAGCGCCATGAGGGCTATTATGCCCACGACGGTGGCAATTTGGAACGTAATGCGCCCCGTCAACCCAGAGCGATGCCTGGCTCGCACCTGCCCTTGCAGCTCTTCGCCCTCCGGATACTCGTTTGCTCCGAAGTTCATTACCTTTCTTACTCCACCCTCTTACTCTATCCTCTTGGCTCTATCCTTACTCGTAAACTTCGCGATAGCGCGCTACCATGCGGCGGCTGATGACGTTCAAGCCCAGGGTCATGAAGAAAAGCATCAGTCCGATGGCAAAGATGCTGTTGTAATCGATAGAGTCATAGCTGAGATCGCCGCCGCTGATACGCACAATGTGTCCCGTCATCGTCTCGGCCGATTCGAAGGGGTTGAAGGTGAGCTTGGGGCCGGCACCGGCGGCAATGGCCACCACCATCGTTTCGCCGATGGCACGCGAGATGGCTACGACAAAGGCAGCCGTGATGCCGGAGAAAGCCGCGGGCAAGACGACGCGCAGTGACGTTTCCAGCCTGGTAGCGCCCACGGCAAAGGCTGCCTCGCGCAGGGATCGCGGGACGGCGCTCAGCGCGTCCTCACTCAGCGAAGAAACGAGGGGAATAATTAGGATGCCGACGACGATCCCCGCCGACGCCGTGTTGAAGATCTGTACCGTGTCCCGCCCGAGAATGCTGCGCAAAAGTGGGGTCATGAAGGTCAACGCGAAGTAACCGTAGACGACGGTGGGGACGCCGGCAAGCACTTCCAGAACCGGTTTCAGGATGCTTCGGGCGCGCTGGCCGGCATACTCGCTGAGGTATATCGCCGAAGCCAAACCCAGCGGCAGCGCGACGAACATGGCAATCACGCTGGTCATCAACGTTGCGGTAACCAGCGGCCAGATGCCAAAGTTCCCAATCTGCGGCTTCCATTCGGTCCCGGTGAAGAATTCCAGAATACGGTTGCTGCTCTCTTGCCAGTTATTGCCTGCAAAAAAGAAGTTGAGCGATTCGCCGGCCAGCTCGTAGACAATGCCGATGGTGGTGAAGACGGAGATCGCGCCACAAAGAAAGAGAAAGGCGTGGATGATTGTTTCCCCGACGCGCGGGCGTCTTGCCAGGAACTGCTCGTCCTCGCGCCGTCGCGGGAAATGGCGCAAATCTCGTTTTACATACGGCTCGCTACCCTCCATTTTGACCTACTGCCCCATTGCATCCAACCAGTTCTGCCGGGCCTGTTCGAGGGCCGCGTCACTGGCGGGGAAGTAGCCGACTTCGAGGACTTCTTCGTTGACGTACGTGAGATAGAAGTTGACGAACGCGGCGACCTGCTGCTTGTCCTGCATGATCTGGGCGCTGGAGTAGATGAAGAGGGGGCGGGCCAGCGGGTAGCTGCCGTTATCTACGTTTTCCTGGCTGGGCTCGACGTCGTCGATGCTGAGCACCTTGAGCTGGGCTTGGTTCTCCTGGTAGTAGGCGTAGCCGAAGAAGCCGACGGCGTACGGGCTGCCAAGCACGCCCTGCACCAGGACGTTGTCGTCTTCGCTCAATTCGAGGTTGGCGGCGTTAAGGATCGGTTCTTCGTGCTCGTCAAAGACCTCTTCCACGAAGTAGTCGAAGGTGCCGCTGTCCGTGCCGGGGATGTAGCGCAGGATCGGTTCGTCCGGCCACTCGGCGCGCACATCGGACCAGTTTTCCGCAGTTGAAAAGATGAGGGCCAGCTCTGGCATGCTCGCATCTTCTACGAAGTCGTTTTCCTGGCTGACGGTGACGGCGAGCGCGTCTGTGCCCACGCGGAACTCGATCGGCGGCCGGCCGATGGTGTTACAGGACTCGACTTCCGATTCGTCAATCGCCCGGCTGGCGTTGGCGATGTCGGTTTCGCCGGCCACACAGAAGCGTTCGAGACCGGCGCCAGAGCCGATACTGTCGATCGTGATTTGTCCAGAGTAGCCTTCATCCTCGAAGCGCGCAGCCATCGCTTCGGAGAGGGGGAAAACGGTGGAGCTGCCCGCGGTCACAATGTCGCCTTCTACTTCGAGCGGGTCCACGGCCGGCAGTATTGCGCTGCCAGGTGAAGGATCGACGACCGGCGTTTCCTGCTCTTCTTCCTGGCCTTGGTCGCTGACGAGGGGGCTAAGTTCTAATTCCTGCAACTGCGCTTCGGCGTCCTCCTGCCCACCGCAAGCAACCAGTAGCAAGGCAGCGAGGATGACCACCATCCTCGCTAGCACGGTCGTTTTACGGACCATCGTTCTCCTCCATAGAATTAAATTGTCTGTTTTCATAATGTAGAGCTTAGCAAGCGCTATTTAACGCTGGTTCAAGG
Organism: Anaerolineae bacterium; assembly: GCA_025929715.1. Taxonomy (GTDB): domain Bacteria; phylum Chloroflexota; class Anaerolineae; order Promineifilales; family Promineifilaceae; genus JAAYYY01. The sequence goes on from JAICPS010000234.1 coordinate 2,577, forward strand.
CAGTGTTAAGTTCCTGCTAGGCTTTGGTTAACGGGGGGTTAAGGAAGAGAGGTGTCAGGCACTTCGATAGTGCCCGCAACCTGTGGGCCCGCAACGGGGAGCGAAAAGCTGAATGCGCTGCCTTTTCCTTCGCGACTTTTCACCCAGATTCGCCCGCCATGCGCCTCGACCTGATGGCGAGCAATGGCCAGGCCGAGACCAGTGCCGCCGCCGCTGCGGGCGCGATCGGCCTTGTAGAAGCGTTCGAATATGCGTGAAAGATCTATTTCGGGAATGCCAACGCCGGTATCGCGCACGGTGACGACGACAGCGTTTTCGTCTCTGTCGTGCCTGGCCTTGACAGTGATGGCGCCGCCGGCCGTTGTGAACTTGATGGCATTGTGGACGAGGTTGCTGACAACTTGTTGCACACGCCCGGCGTCTACCAGAACCGGCGGTAGATCGTCCGGTAGTTCTATGGTGAGTGAAAGATTGCTTCGTTCAGCCTGCGGTTGTAGTCGTTCCACAGCGGGCAGAACCACGTCGGCGACAGTAACCGGCGCCAGGCGCAATGGAACCTTACCGGACTCTATGCGCGAAAGCTCAAGCAGCTCCTGTACCATTTGTGTCAGGGAATCGACCTCGCGCTCGGCGCTGTCGAGAAAGCGCTCTGCTGCCGGTGGATCGTCCAGCGCCACGTCACGCAGGGTTTCTACCAGGGCTTTTAACGAGGCTAGCGGCGTGCGCAGCTCATGCGAAATGTTGCTGATGAAGTCGCGACGCACATGCTGTAAGCGGCGCAGCGGCGTCAGGTTTTGCAGAATGACCAGGCTGCCCTCACGCCCCTCGGGTAACGGCGGTCCCTCGCTGCGTGGGTCCGTCCGGCGGAGAGGGGTGACGATGATCTGCACAAAGAGATCGCGTTGCCCGACCTCCACGGTCTCGGTTTGCTCTTCGCCCGTATCCTGGCAGCGCTGCCAGACCTCGATCAACTGGTGATGGCGCACGACCTGGGCAAAACTATGTCCCAGGGCCTCTTTTTCTGAACTGTTCAATAGTTCGGCCGCCGCGGGGTTCAACAGCCGGACGCGGCCGTCGCGGTCGGTGATCAGCACACCGTCGGCCATCAGGTCCAGGACAGTCGCCAGCCGGCTGCGTTCTTCCGCCAGATTGCCTACCTTCTCGCGTAACTGCTGGCCCATGTTGTTAAAGGCTTTGGTAAGCTGGCCGACTTCGTCTCTGGAAGTTACAAAAAGGCGGGCGCCGAGATCGCCCTGGGCCATGCGTCCGGCGACGGCGGTCAGGCGGCGCACGGGCCGTGCGGTGCGCTCGGCGATGACCAGGGCGAGGAGAACGGCGAACACGGTGGTTAGGAGAGCCGCGGTCAGCAGCGTGTTTTGCAGGTCACTGATTCTAGACTGGACTATGTCAGCGGGAAGAGCGACGCGGACGAATCCCAGCAGCTCGTCGTCAGCGCGCACCGCCTGCGCGGCGTAGACCATTTCGAGACCAAGGGATTCGCTGAAGCGGGTAATGCTGCCCTCGCCGGTGACGAGCGCCTGCTGAATTTCCGGCCGGCGCAAGTGGTTGGCCATAGCCTCAGCCGCCATCTCGGACTCAGCCATGACCTCGCCGTCCGGCGCGATTATCGTGACGCGCGCGGCGAGCAACTGCGACCAGCGCTCCGCCATGGCTTGTAGTTCGGCGCCGTTGCCGTCGGCCTGTAACACCGGCAACACGTTTTCGGCGACGGCGCGCGCCTGTACCTGCAAATTTGCGCGTAGTTCCTCAAGAGCTGTGTTGCGGCTAACGTTAGATAGAAAGAGGGATAGTCCGGCCATCGCCGTGAGGATCAGGACGGAATATGAAGCGGCGATGCGCCAGCGGATGCTTTTGAACATCGATATTCATTACCCGTCAAACCGATACCCGATGCCGCGCACGGTGATGATACGCCGCGCCTGGCTGGGCTCTTGCTCGATTTTCTCGCGGAGCCAGCGAATATGCACGTCAACTGTGCGGCTAGAGCCGTCATGTTCCCAGCTCCAGACTCGATCCAGGATCAGATCGCGGGAGAGAGCGATGCCACGATTGCGTGTGAGAAAAACGAGCAGTTCAAATTCCTTGGGTTTGAGCCGTAGCGGTTCGCCATCTAGTCTGACCTCGCGACGAGCCAGGTCGACTTCGAGGTTGCCAAATTTCATCGTTTCGTCGGTGTCGACGGTACGGGTGACAATCGAGCCAGCTGTTGTCAACTCGCCCTGGGCGGCGAGCTCTTCACGAATGAGGCGCACGCGGCGCAGCAGGGCCTTGACGCGCGCGATTAACTCGCGCATGCTGAATGGCTTGGTCATATAGTCGTCGGCGCCTACTTCCAGTCCGACGACCCTCTCGACTTCTTCATCGCGCGCGGTGAGCATCAGGATAGGAACGCTCATTTCCTTGCGCAGGATGCGACAAACCTCGAAGCCGTCAATGCCCGGCAACATGACGTCGAGAATAATGAGATCCGGCTGGGCCTCCCGCGCTACTTGCAGAGCCTGGTTGCCGTTTTCGGCCGTGAGCACTTCGTAACCCTGTCGCGCCAGATTGTAAGCCAACGTTTCCAGGAGCGTCGTTTCATCTTCGACCACCAGCACGGTGTCACTCATGGTGCTGTTTGTAGCAGCACGGTCTGGTTGTGTCAATAATTGACGCAACTCGTCTATAATCGAAAGTGCGCTGGCTGACAGGAGATAGCGAAGGAGATTGCTTTCATGATGACTACGCAGGAACTAGCGGGAAAGGTCGCTATTGTTACGGGCGGAGGAACCGGAATTGGGCGCGGAATCGCCGTCGCGTTAGCGCGAGAAGGGGTGCGGGTGTTGATCTGTGGGCGGCGGGACGCGCCGCTGCAAGAGACCGTGCAGGAGATTCGTGAGGCGGGTGGCGAGGCGTCCGCCATTTCGGCCGACGTGTCTGACGAGCAGGACGTAGAGCGCGTGGTCGGCCAAACGAAAAATGCTTTTGGCGACGTTGATATCCTGATCAATAATGCCGGAATCGGAGGCGGCAACCGAGTTCACGAGCACAGCGTACAGGAGTGGGATCGCATTCTGGCCGTCAATTTGCGCGGGCCGTTCTTGTTGGCGCGTGCAGTGCTACCCGCGATGCGCCGCCGTGGCTCAGGGCATATCGTGAATATTAGCTCCGAGTCGGGTATTGAGTATTATGAGGGCGACGGCGCCTATGGCGTTTCCAAACACGCGCTGAACGCGCTTGGCGAGATCATTCAGCGAGAGAATCAGGAGCTAGGAATTCGTGTGGACACGATTTGCCCGGGCATGGTTGTCACCGATATGAGTGAGGGAAGCGTGGGCCTCGACGAGAGCAAATGCCTGTATCCGCAGGATGTTGCCGATCTGGCTGTTTGGCTGTTGAGACGGCGGCCCAATACCAAGATCGGCCGCCCGGTGCTGATACAGACTATGGAGAATCCGTGGAGCTAGGTCGACGACAGGTAGGCGCCCGGCACTTTCAAAGCGCCGAGCATCTTAGATGTCACGTCGGTGGCTGGGCGAGCGTAAGCGTCAGCTCTATCTGCTCGCCCTCGCGCAAGACGGTCAGCGTAATTTGATCGCCAGGCGCGAGCTGTGCCAGGATCTGCTGCAGGCTCAGCATATTGCCTACCGGCTGGCCGTTGACGGCGACGATCACATCGCCTCCGACCAGAACTTCTTGTCCATCAATTACGGTCGACGTGGAACTACCTACCAGGCCGGCATCTTGTGCAGGGCTGTTGGGCACGACCTGGCCGACGAGCACACCAGTCTGTGTGCCGGGCAGGCCCATGGCCTCGGCAACCGGAGGGGTCAGGTCGGCGCCCAGGATGCCCATCCATGCCTGTCCGACCTCCTGCAGCTCAGGCGGAGTCGTCGCGGGCCGCGCCTGGAGGGTGACCTCAATCTGTTGCTCCTGGCCGTCGCGGAGGAGAGTCAGCGTGATGGTTTCGCCTACTTCTCCGCTGCGGGCGAGTTGCGTGATTAGATCGTCCATGCTGCGCACCGGCTCTCCGTTGAGGGCGGTAATAACGTCGCCGCCGACGGGAACCTGAACGCCGTCGATAGTGGCCTGCTCCTCGCTGCCCTGCAATCCGGCCTGTCCCGCGGGACCTTCAGGCTGAACGCTGATCACCAGCGCGCCACGCTGCGTTTGGGGCAGGCCCATGGCCTCCGCTAGCGGCGGTACGAGCGTCGTGCCCTCGATGCCGAGATAGGGGTGTTGATATTCGCCTTCTGTGATGAGGACAGGGACCACCTTCTCCACGATTCGCGAAGGCACGGCAAAGCCGATCCCGGCCGAGGCTTGCGCGGGGGAGATGATGGCGGTCGTTACACCAATGACGCGGCCCTGGTCATCTAGTAGAACACCGCCGGAGTTGCCGGGATTGATGGCCGCGTCGGTCTGGATGATGTCGGGTATGCTGTAGGACGGGCCCGTCAGTGGGTTAGCCTGTACCGGCAGCAACCGGCCGAGGGCGCTTATGACGCCGACCGTCAGCGAGCCTTCCTGGCCGAATGGATTACCAATAGCAATGGCCAGTTCGCCG
>JAICPS010000676.1 GCA_025929715.1 Anaerolineae bacterium
ATGGCCGACGCAGAAAGGTGGGCCGCCGGCATGCCGGCATGCCGGTTCCGGGGTACGCGATCGACGATGAGACCGCCATCAAAGTGATCGGCGGAGCAATTGAAGTTGTCTCCGAAGGCCATTGGAAACGGTTTGCGCCCTAATATGCGAATGACTTCCAATCTCAAACCAAGCGGCATGCGCGCGTTTATGGTCATTGCCATCGGCCAGGTGGCCTCGTTGCTGGGCACCGGCATGACCGGCTTCGGCCTCACGATCTGGGCGTTTGGCGAGACGGGACGGGCGACTGACCTGGCGCTAATCGGCTTCTTCTTCATCACGCCCATGCTGCTGTTCAGCCCGACGGCTGGCGCCATCGTCGACCGCAGCGATCGCAAAGTGATGATGATCCTCAGCGATCTGGCTTCGGGGCTCATGACCATCGTGGTCCTGATCCTTTTTACGAGCGGCGCCCTGGAAATCTGGCATCTTTTTATCACCAGCGCCATTTCCGGAACGTTTCAAGCTTTCCAATGGCCGGCCTACTCGGCGGCGATCAGCGTGATGCTGCCCAAGGACCAGTATGGGCGCGCGCAGGGTATCACCTCGCTCGGCGAATCGGCCTCCGGCATTATTGCGCCCCTGCTCGCCGGCGCTGTGATCGGCTTCTTTGGCCTGACAGTCATTCTGATCGTTGACATCATCACCTTCAGCATCGCCATCGGCGCGCTGCTTTTTGTGGAAATCCCCTCCCCACCCCAGACCGAAGCCGGACGGCAGGGACGGGGCAGCATCTGGACCGAGTCGGCGTATGGCTTTCGCTATATTTTCCGGCGGCCTAGCCTGCTGGGTCTACAAATCGTCTTTATGGCGGGAAATTTCCTGGCCAGCATCGGTTTCACGTTGTTTGCGCCCATGATTCTGACCCGCACGGGCAACGACGAGTTGATCTTCGCCAGCATTCAGTCTGTTGGCGCGGTGGGCGGCGTCGTGGGCGGCGCAGTCATGAGCATTTGGGGCGGCCCGAAGCGTCTGGTACACGGGGTCCTGTTGGGCTGGGTCGCTTCGAGTCTGCTGGGACAGGTTATGCTCGGCCTGGGCCAGAACGCGGTCGTGTGGAGCGTGGGCGCTTTCTTTGTCTTCTTTTTTGTGCCCATCATCAACGGTTCTAACCAGGCCATCTGGCAGGCGAAGGTCGCTCCGGACGTGCAGGGACGCGTATTTGCGGTTCGCCGCCTCATCGCCTGGGTCAGCACGCCGCTCGCGCAGTTAATCGCCGGTCCGCTGGCCGATAATGTTTTTGAACCTGCCTTTACCTCGGAAAGCGCCTTGAGCAGCGCCTTTAGCTGGCTTGTTGGCGTTGGCCCGGGCGCGGGAATGGCCCTGATCCTCGTGCTCAGTGGCCTGCTGGCCATTGTCGTCAGCCTCGCCGGTTACCTCTTCCCCATTGTGCGCAACGCCGAGGCGCTGCTGCCTGACCACGACGCGATCCAGGCGGCGGCAGGCGTTCAAGCTTAAGCACGCGTGGTACGTGTCACCGAATTCGTTAAGGACCACCGGGGCGTAGACCCAGCCCGACAAACCAATAAGCGCTGGCGCGAGATGAAGAATGTCGCCGGCCGTCACATGCCGCGCAAAAATAACCGCCGTCTTCACCATCATGATCGAGCAGCTGGGCACAGGCGTCGCAGCTAAATAGCGAAATGAATTGGTGAATGGCCCTGACGAATGCGTCGAGCTGTTCTACACGTACATTCCACCTGCCGTCGTGGCGGAAGGTCAGCACAGCCAGATGTCGCTCCTGCAACGTCTCCCCCCACTCTTGCGATCCGGTAACGGCGCGGGGATGCGCCTGCGCCCATTCCAGGAATGGCGGGTAAAGCTCTGCGGCTGTGTACGCGTCATCCTGGCGCGCCGGAACCGACAGGCCAACGTGGCGGCGCATGTCCCTCAGAAAATAGGTGAACTGGCTCGTCGTCATGGCTAATGCGTTTTTGCGCAACTGCGCGTGATTCCTACTCAGCATGCGTATTGCCCGCCCGTGCCAGCCTGGATCATAGGACCAGTGGGTATGAACCGGTGGTTGTGGCTTGCACACAGGGCATATCAGCGCCTGCGCTGAGCGGTTGTAGACGACCAGATTGGCACAGAGAGGACATTCAAATAACGTTACCAGATCGCGCACCGTGTCTACGAACTCTACCGCCTCGTCCGTTGTCACCGTCTCGGCCCACTCATTGAAATGCGCGCCTGCCCAATTGCGCAGGCGCCATAGTTCGCCCAGGGCACGCTGGACCGTAGCCA
>JAICPS010000617.1 GCA_025929715.1 Anaerolineae bacterium
TCCAGCCCCTGTTCCAGGCTAACCTGCGGTTGCCAGCCTAGCTCGCGGCGCGCTTTTTCGGCGGACAGGTAGATGCGGGACGTCTCACCGGGTATAGCAGGGCCGTGGACGCGTGGGCGCTGGTAGTGCGTAATTTCGCTGAGCGTATCGAAAATCTGGTTGATGTTTGTGCCGTAGCCCCAGCCCAGGTTGTAGATGCCGTCGCGTTCTTGCTGCACGGCCAGTAAGTTGGCCCGCGCGCAATCGCCCACGTAGACGAAATCTCGCTCCTGCTTGCCGTCGCCGTTAACTCTGGCCTGTTCGCCGCGCAGCATCTTGCCCGTGAAGATGGCGACCACGCCCGCTTCGCCGTGCGGATCCTGGCGCGGGCCATAGACGTTGGGATAGCGCAGCACGGTGTAATTAAGACCGTAGAGGTGATGGTACAAATAGAGATAGTGTTCCACGGTATGCTTGCTAGCCCCGTACTGGCAGATGGGATTGATCGGATGCATTTCGTCGCACGGCAGATATTCCGGCTCGCCGTAGACCGCGCCGCCCGTTGAAATATAGACAACGCGCTGCACGCCGTGCGTCCGCGCCAGCTCCAGCAGCCTGATCGAGCCCACCACGTTGACCTCGGCGTCGAAGACCGGTTCGACGATGCTGCGGCGCACGTCCATCTGTGCGGCGTGATGGTTCACGACGTCAGGCCGCTCTTTTTCAAACACGCCGGCTAACTCTGGGCTACGAATATCGACCTGGTAAAAGGTCGCCGCCGGATTCAAATTAGAGGCGCGGCCGGTCGAGAGATTGTCTACGATGACGACTTCGAAGCCGTTTTCCAGGTATAAATCCACAACGTGCGAGCCGATAAATCCCGCGCCGCCGGTGACAAGTACTTTCATGGGTGCTCCTTTTTGGGTGTCAGGTTTCATGTTTCAAGTGTCACGTAGGGGCGCTTCGCGAGGCGCCCGTACAGGCGTCAATAGATGGTCCTGTCTGCCGGCGGGTCGCTGCCGTCAATTTCCTTGATTACGCGGGCGGGGACGCCGCCTACGACTGTATGGGGTGGTACGTCGCGGGTTACGACGGCGCCGGCGGCGACCACCGCGCCGCGGCCCACGCGCACGCCGTCGGTGATTACCGCGCCGGCGCCCATCCACACGTCGTCTTCGATCACAATTCCTTGCGCGGTGATGCCCTGTTCAACAAAAGGCCGCTGCGGATCGTCGAAGACGTGGTTGACGGCGATTATCTGCGTGAAGGGCGAGGTATAGACGCGGTCACCAATCTCCACCCCGCCCTGGCCCCGAATCACGCTATATTCGCCGACCAGGCAGTCGCGCCCAATCTTGATGCCGGCTTGCGGGATGTTGCGGAAATTATAGACGTGCAGGATGGCCCCGTGCATCACGATACTGTTCTTTCCGATCCAGATTCCGCGCGGCGAGGCGTGCAAGTAGCTGTTCTCGTCCAGGTAGGCGCCATGAGCCAGATGAATGTTGCTGGCGAAGCGTAGACGCACGTTGCGCTCGATTGCCGCCATACCCTGCATATGCAGGATCAGCCGGTAGAGCACGCCGCGCAGCGCCAGGCCCAGCGGCGTGGGCACCCAGCCCAACAGCAGAAAGAGCGCCTGCTCCAGCAGATAGCGCGGTAGGCTGGCAGCCTGGCGGCTGAGGTAGAGGCTGATACCCGTTACGGCCGACGACATGTCAATCCGTTAGCGTCCCCGCGAGCGTGTATAAAAGCAAAAAAGCGACGACGAACGTGACGATGAACTGCAACGCCAGTCTCTGGCGAAAAGTCAACCTGCGGAAGGCGGGCACGGCCCGGCCTGTCCAAAAATGCAGTATCCGTTCGCGGAGCGTGCGCGTGCGGGCGTCGATTGCAGCCTGGGTCCGGGCCGCCTGGAAGCGAGCGGCTTCCTTCCAGGCAGGGTCAAAGCGCAGTGCAAGACGACGCCGACGGTTTTGCCCGGCGTGCAGCGGCGTGATTAGCCACAGTAGATCATCGCTTTGCGGCAGTAGCGCCAGCGCCGCGTCTAGCTCCTCCGCCGTGGCAAAGCGCTCCTCGGGCGACTTATGTAGGGCTTTTTCCACAATTACCGCCAGCTCGGGCGTCACATCGGCGTTGCGCTTCCGCAACGGGGGCGGGGCGGCCTGGGCGTGCATGCTGACCACGGACCAGGAGTCGCTGGATTCAAACGGTAAGCGGTCGGTGAGCATCTCGTACAGGATCACGCCCAGGCTATAGATGTCCGATTCTGGCCCTGTGGGCTTGCCCCGCGCCTGTTCCGGCGACATATAGTCGACTGCGCCCAGCATCACGCTCGTCTTCGACAGCCCCGAGTCTGACATCAGTTGGCTGAGACCGGCGTCGGTGACCTGCACGCGGCCGCGCGAGGTGAGGAAGATATTCTCTGGCTTGAGGCCGCGATGAACCAGGCCATGGCTGTGCACGGCGCCAAGCGCCGCGCAGATTTGCCGCGCCACGTGCACGGCGGCAGGCGGAGAAAAGGCGCCGTATTCCGCCAGGTAGGTGCTCAAGTGGATGCCTTCGACCCATGCAGTGACGATGAAATAACGATCGTCGGTCAGGCCATAGTCCAGAATCGGAACAAGCTCGGGATGCTCCACGCCGGCAAGGGACTTAAGCTGCTCGCGGAAGCGAATGGCAAAGCGGGCATCGCTGCTGTAGCCGGCAGATTGTGGCAGGAAGCGCTTCAAAGCCACTTCGCGTCCACTTTCCGTATCCAGAGCA
>JAICPS010000587.1 GCA_025929715.1 Anaerolineae bacterium
AACGCCGTGCGCCTGGGCGCGACCAGGCTGCCAGGAGAAGATGCACTTCAACGCGCCGCGCAGCTGGCGGCTGAGTCCGATGTGGCCGTGTTATTCGTCGGTCTGAACGGGGAATGGGATACAGAGGGCCAGGACCGCCAGCATATGGATCTGGCCGGCGAACAGGACGAGCTGATCAGACGTGTGGCGGCTGCCAACCCGAATACCGTTGTGGTCCTGCACACAGGGGGACCGGTGACCATGCCCTGGCTGGACGAAGTGGCGGCCGTTCTGCAAGCCTGGTATCCGGGGCAGGAATGTGGCAACTCCATCGCCGACGTGTTGTTTGGCGAAGTGAACCCCTCCGGCAAACTCCCGCAAACCTTCCCCTTGCGTCTGGAGGATAACCCCGCCTTTATCAACTATCCCGGCGAGAACGGCAGGGTACACTATGGGGAGGGCATCTTCGTCGGCTACCGTTATTACGAAAAAAAGAAGGTAAACGTGCTTTTCCCGTTTGGGCACGGCTTGTCGTATACCTCCTTCGCCTACGGGGATCTTCGCCTGAGCACCGAGCAGCTTTCTCCAAACGAGGAATTGACAGTCACGTTTGATCTCACGAACACCGGGACGCGTGCCGGGCAGGAAATAGTGCAGCTCTACGTGCGTGATGAGAAATCCAGGCTGGCACGCCCGGATAAGGAATTGAAGGGTTTTGATAAAATCTCTCTGCAGCCAGGCGAAACGAAAACAGTGACGCTGAAACTTGGAATGCGCGCCCTGGCATATTTCGACGATGCCAGGGCCGCATGGGTAGCCGACGCAGGCCGGTTCGAGGTGCTCGTCGGAAGCTCGTCGCAGGACCTGCGTGCTCAGGCGTCTTTTACACTCATCGGCGATTGGGTGCAGCCTGTTTGAGAGCGGGTGTTTCTGAATAGCAAGGAACAGCAGGCCGATCAGGAGAAGAGGATGAACTCACCCTTCCAATTTCCCGAAGGATTTTTATGGGGCACGGCGACCGCCGCGCATCAGGTGGAGGGGAACAACGTCAACAGCGATATCTGGGTGCTGGAGCACATACCAGACTCGCCTTACGTCGAACCCTCCGGCGATGCCTGCGACCATTACCACCGCTATCAGGGGGATATCACGCTGCTGGCCGAGCTAGGTTTCAATGCGTATCGCTTTTCCATGGAGTGGGCGCGCATCGAGCCGGAAGAAGGCGAGTTCTCGCGCGCGATCCTCGAGCATTACCGGGATATGCTCAGGGCGTGTCATGAACACGGCATCACGCCAATAGTTACCTTCCATCATTTCAGTTCGCCGCGCTGGCTGATCAGCCGCGGCGGCTGGGAGGATAAGAAGACTCCAGACCGGTTTGCCCGGTATTGCGAGCGCGCCGCCCGCCATTTGGGCGATCTGATCGGCGCAGCGTGCACGATCAACGAGGCCAATATCGCGTCGGTCGGCACACGAATGGGATTTATGCCCTCTCGAAAAAAACTTAAGGAGAGACGTTGGTGGCTGGAAGCGGCGGAGGCGTTCGGTGTGTCGCCGAAAAAAATGTCACCGTTTATGTATGCCTCTTCGTCGAAAGCCGAAAGGATAACCCTACGCGCCCATCGTCGCGCCGTGGAGGCTATTAAGTCTGCCTCCGGAAACTTCCCCGTCGGTATTACGCTGGCACTGCAGGATATCCAAGCCGGCGAGGGCGGTGAAGAATTCGCCGCGCAGATGCGCAAAGAGATCAATGACGTGTATCTGGAATCCCTGCAGGGGGATGACTTCGTCGGCGTGCAAGCCTATCACCGCTCGCGTGTCGGACCTACGGAATTTCTGCCTCCCGAAGAGGGAGTGGAGCTCACAGAAATGGGCTACGAGTTCTGGCCCGAGTCGCTGGAAGCCACCATCCGTTATGCTGTGGACAAAACCGGCTTACCGGTCATCGTGACCGAGAACGGCATCGCCACCGCAGACGATGCGCGCCGCATCGAATACGTCCGCCGCGCCTTGCAGGGAGTAGCCAATTGCCTAAGAGATGGTCTGGCTGTGCGCGGCTACACCTATTGGTCTGCCATGGATAACTACGAGTGGTCACTCGGCTACCGGCCTACCTTCGGCCTGATCGCCGTAGACCGCGAAACGCAGGAACGAACGGTCAAACCAAGCGCCCGCTGGCTGGGCGCGGTGGCGCGGGCGAATGCTTTCGACCGCGTGTAGAAGGCGCCCTCTTGCGCCCATATCGCTGACTTGGATTGCCACACCTGCCCCGGGCGCACACCGTCCTGGCGTACGGTGCCAGGGGGTGCCGGGGAATCCAAGCTTCAAAACATCAACTGTTCTAAGAATTGCCAGATTTGACAATCTGGCAGAGCGAAAACACAACAAGGAGATTGTATGTCGAACAACACAAGCCCCAATTACCGCTGGTGGCAAAAAGGCGTCATCTACCAAATCTATCCTCGCAGCTTCCAGGACAGCAACAGCGACGGGATCGGAGACCTGCCCGGCATCACCCAGCGGCTGGATTACCTGAGCGATACCCTCGGCGTGGATGCCGTCTGGCTTTCGCCGATCTATCTCTCCCCCATGCACGACTTCGGCTACGATGTTGCCAGCTACACAGATATTCATCCACTTTTTGGGACTCTCGAGGATTTCGATCTCCTATTAGGCGAAACGCACCAGCGCGGCCTGAAAATGATCCTCGACCTGGTGCCAAACCATACCTCGGACGAGCATCCCTGGTTCCTCGAAAGCCGCAGCAGCCGCGACAACCCCAAGCGCGACTGGTACATCTGGCGCGACCCCGCGCCGGACGGCGGTCCGCCCAACAACTGGCTGAGCCACTTCGGAGGTCCGGCCTGGACGTTCGACGAGAAAACCGGACAATACTACCTGCACCAGTTCGTGAGGCAGCAGCCCGACCTGAATTACCGCAACCCGGATGTGGTCGAGGCGATG
>JAICPS010000658.1 GCA_025929715.1 Anaerolineae bacterium
AGGCAGGCCTGCGCCAGCCCCACGGCGCCCGCGGCGACGCCCAACCGGCCGTGATCCAGCGCCGTCATGGCCACTTTGAAACCGCCCCCAGCCTCTCCCAGCACGTTTTCCCGCGGCACGACCACGTCGTCTAAGGTGATATACGCGTGGTCTGATGAGCGGTGGCCCAGCTCCTGCCCGGGCATCGGCCGGCGCTTGAGGCCGGGCGTATCCGTTTCCACGATGAAAGCGGTGATTCCTTTGTGACGTTGGCTGCGATCGCTGCTGGCAAAAACCAGCGCCACGTCGGCGATACCGCCATTCGTTATCCAGATCTTCTCGCCGCGAATGACGTAGGCGTCGCTCTCTTCGCGCGCCGTCGACTCCATGCTTGCCGCGTCCGAACCGGCGTTAGGTTCCGTCAGGCAGTAGCAGCCTATCCACTCGCCGCTGCACAGGCGGGGCAGGTACTTTTCTTTCTGCGCTTCCGTACCCCAATCGTCGATGCAAAGCGCGACCAGACTGCCGTGCACGGCGAGGAACCCGCGAACCGAGGAGTCTACACGGCCCAGCTCCTCTGAAATAAGCGTGTAGCCGAGCATATCCATCTCCGAGCCACCGTAGCGCCTATCCAGCGTGCCTCCCAGAAAGCCCAGCTCGCCCATGCGCCGCACCAGGTGCAGCGGGAACTGCCCGCTCTCGTCCGTCTCGCGCGCCAGCGGCGCCACCTCCTCCCGGGCAAATTGCCTCGCGCGCGCCTGTACCTCTTTTTGCGCCGCCGTCAGCTCAAAGTTCATGATACACGTTCCAAATAGGCGATACCCTCCATCTCGACCAGGTTCTCATCCTGAAAAAAACCGGACACTTCGAACAGAGCCATGGCCGGATAGTGCTCGCCAAAAAAGCGACGGTAGATCGCGCCCAACGCCTCCAGTTTCGAGACGTAGTCGTCGCGGTCTTTGACATAAATATTGAGCTTAACAATATCTTGCATTTGCCCGCCTGCCGCCTCGACCACCGCCTGTACATTCCGTAACACCTGCTCAAATTGCCTCAGCAGGTTGCCCGGCGCCACGATGCGACCGTCCGCGTCCCCGGCATCCTGTCCGGCAAGAAAGAGGATCTCCCCGCCGCTTGCCAGAATGCCGTGGCTGAAGCCACGCGGCGACGGGAGGGTGGAGGGGTTAATTAGCTTTTTGGGCATATGTCTTGAAGGCGCCCGGCGCTTTGGAAGTGCCGGGCACCTGGCTCAACGTCCAATAAACTCCGGCTCGGCTTTCTCGCGAAACGCCTCATAGAAAATCCGGTGGTCCTGGCCCATGAGCATCAGCGCCTGCGCCTGCGCCTCCGCTTCCAACGCTGAAGCCAGGTCCATGTGCCACTCGTTCGTCAGCATGCGCTTGGTCATGCCCACGGCGAGGGAGGGTCCCTTTGCCAGCCGCGCAGCCCACTCTTGCGCGGCGGGCAGCAGGTCGTCGTGGGCCACCACACGATTAACCAGGCCGATCCGCTCGGCGTCCGCCGCACTTATCTTGTCACCAAACAGGAGGATTTCGGTGGCGCGTCCCATGCCCACGATGCGCGGCAGCAGATAAGCGGCGCCCATATCGGCGCCGGTCAGCCCGACGTTGGTGAACAAAAAGCGAAAGGAGGCCTTCTCGGAGGCGATACGCAAGTCGGATGCCAGGGCGATTACCGCGCCTGCCCCGGCCGTGACGCCGTTTAGAGCGGCGATGATCGGCTTGTCTAGCCGGCGCATGTTGTAGACCGTGGCGCCTGTCATGCGCGTGAACGCCAGGTGCCCTTTTACGTCCTCCGCCAGCAGCGCGCCAATAATTTCATGAACGTCGCCCCCTGAGCAAAACGCGCGCCCGGCGCCAGTGAGGATGACCACTTTCACCGCGTCTTCATCGCGCAGTTCCGCCATCAGATCGCGAAACTGGGCGTACACGTCAAAGGTGAGCGCATTCAGAACTTCGGGCCGGTTGAAAGTGATAGTCGCCACGCCCTCATTCACCTCATATAAAAAGTCGTAGTCCATATCTAGAGATCCTTCATTTCACTCAGCATGACGGCCCAACTCGCACCTCCCAATCTCCAATCTCTACCAGTTTGCCGCTCCCCCGTCTACATTGATCGCCTGTCCCGAAATGCCGCGGCTCTCTTCGCGCGCCAAGTGCAGAGCCAGGGCCGTTATCTCCGGCGGTTCGATCAGCCGTCGCTGCAAACTGGCCTTCTCCAGCACGGCGCGTGCCTCGTCGCGCGATAGGCCGCTTCTTTCTGTAATATTCTGGATGGTGCCGTCCGTCATCGGCGTGTCCACATAAGCCGGACAGATGGCGTTGACGGTCACGTGCGGCGCCAGCTCCACGGCCAGCGCGCGCGTCAGGCCCAACACACCGTGTTTGGAAGCGGTGTAGGCCGCGACGTACTTGCCGCCTATTTTGGCCGCGATGGAGG
>JAICPS010000373.1 GCA_025929715.1 Anaerolineae bacterium
ACCGAAGAAGCCATGGAGGAAGAACCCGTGGCCTCGGTCGACGATCCAACCATGAACGGCATCGAGCAGTGCGTCGTCGCCACTGAAGGTCCCTGGGCCGGTGTCGATCCGACCGGCGCCGAAATCGTCTGGTGGCACAACCACACCGGTTCGCGCGAAGAGCAGTTGAATCCGCTCCTCGAGCGATTCAACGAGGAAAACGCCTGTGGCATAACCGTAACTGGTCAGAGCCAGGCGGGTTACAACGAGATTCGCGACCTGGTGAATGCCAGCGTTAGCGCCGGCGACCTGCCTGCCGCGCTCGTCGTTGGTTATCAAAACGACCAGGCATTTTACCAGCTCAACGACAGCCTCGCGGACATCAACACCTTCCTGGACGACCCCACCTGGGGCCTCAGCCAGGAGACGCAAGACGACTTCTATGACAGCTTCTTTAATCAGAGCATCCACCCCGCCTTCGACAATCAGCGCTTGGGCTTCCCGCCTAACCGCTCCATGGAAGTGCTGTTCTACAACCAGACCTGGTTAGAAGAGTTGGGCTTCGACGGTCCACCGGAAACGCCGGAAGAGTTCCGCGAGATGGCCTGTGCCGGGGCGGAAGCTAATGGCGATGGCACCGGGGGCTACATCCTGCGTGATGATGCCTCGGCCATGGCTTCCTGGACCTACGCCTTTGGCGGCGACGTGCTCAATGAAGCCGGCGACGGCTACGTCTACGATGGCGATGCCACCGTTCAAGCCATGTCCTTTTTGAAGGATCTTTACGACGACGGTTGCGCCTACTTCTTCACCGAAGGCTTCCCCAATCCCGAGTTTGCCGCCCGCCGCGCAATATTCGCCCAGGGCTCCAGCTCTGGCATCCCCTTCTACGAGATTGACGTCAACACCGTTGCCGAGGAACAAGGTCGAGAGCCAGACGTGTGGGGCGCTACCGCTATTCCGCACACCACAGCAGAACCGGTGCAGAACATTTACGGCGGCGACATCATGATCACCAACACCACGCCAGAGCAGCAGCTCGCTGCTTGGGTTTTCACCAAGTGGTTCACGACGCCTGAAATTCAGGCAGAGTGGGATCTGATCAGCGGCTACTTCCCCACGCGCGAAGGAACGAACGAATTTCTTGAGGATTTCGTAGGCGAGAATCCGCAGTGGGGCGAGGCGCGCGACTTGCTGCCCTTCTCCTACTATGAACCACAGTTGATTTCCTACCAGGGCGCGCGCGATGCTGCTGAAGAAGCATTCAACACCATCATGCAGCTTCCCGCCGACGCCACTGAGGACGACATTCGCGCTGTACTTACCGATCTGACTGAACAGGCCAACGCCCTTCAGGAAGAACTGATGGCCGACGTAGAAGCAGGCGATTAATCATTCCGCTTCTACATGAGCTGAAAAGCGGGTCAGAGCCCGGCTCTGGCCCGCTTTTTTCATGGGAATCTTTTTGTGCTGGCAATATGAACGCGATAGCTACAAATGAAGCCAGTGAAGCCAGCGCCCTGCTGGAGACTGCCCGCCTTGCCGCATCAGCCGCAGGCGAACTGGTTCGCGAAAAATGGTCCGGCCCGCGAACGCTCAGGAAAAAAGGGTACCGTGACTGGGTTACGGACGCCGACTTCGCTGCCCAGGCCCTTATCGCAAGTCTCATTCGTGAGCGGCACCCCACGCATGGCTTCCTGGCCGAGGAAGAGTCGCCAGATCTCCCCTCGTCAGGAGACGTTCTATGGATCATCGATCCTATTGACGGCACGACAAACTATAGCAAGCGGCAGCCCAATTTCTGCATCTCCATCGCAGCCGTCTCCGGCGCCCGCGTACGCGCCGGCGTCATTCTGGATCCTCTCCGTAATGAGCTGTTCAGCGCCGCAAACGGCCTGCCTGCTCAGCTCAACCGGCGCCAGATTCAAGTTAGCAACGCCTCAAACCTTGTAGAGACCGTGATCGCCTTCGATTGGACTCACGTCCCGGCGCTGAGACAGTCAACGCTCGATTCACTTGGAAAACTCAGCCCCGAAGTACATTCCCTGCGATGTATTGGTTCCGCCGCGCTGGCGCTGGCCTGGGTTGCAGCAGGACGCCTGGACGCGTATTGGAACTGGCATCTCAACGCCTGGGACACTGCCGCCGGCGCACTGATCGTCGAGCAGGCTGGCGGCCGTTGCGCTACGATTGACGGCAACGACTTGCCGGTGACAACAGGCGGCGGCTCCTGTCTCATCAGCAACGGAATCTTGCACGAGTCACTTCGAAATCTCGTCGCCGCTCCAGGACACCCGTACAATGATTTTGAAAATCGTTGATGATCATGCGCACCTTGAGCCTCTTGCACGTGTTGCTCGCCCCGAAACGTCGCAGCTAGGCGCTGCCGTATTGGCAAAGTATACGGGGAGAAGTAAAATCGGCGTCAACTATCACTAGTATCAGGCTGGCATCATCACCCACTGTAAACTTTATGCGTTGGCCCCCCTTTAAGCACGTTATTTTCGATTGCGACTCCACCTTAACCACAGTTGAAGGCATCGACGTACTGGCCCAATCGTCGGGCAAAGGCTGGCGCGTCGAAGTGCTTACCCGGGCCGCAATGGAAGGAGACCTCGACCTTGCCGACGTCTACGACCGGAGGCTCATGGCCGTAAAGCCAACTCGCGCCCAGATTAGCGCGATCCGTCAGGTCTATAAACGCAATCTGGTTGAAGATGCCGTCACGGTCATTTCCGCCCTCCAACATCTGGGACATTCCGTCTATATCATTAGCGGTGGTCTTGCCGAGCCCGTCCTTGAATTCGGGCTATTTCTTGGCGTTCCGCGAGAGAACATCCGCGCCGTCGCCGTCCAGTACAACGAGCTCTCCGGCCAATGGTGGCATAACGACCACTCTTCAGCTGCCGAGACCAGATATTTGCAGCACGAACAAGGCGCCCTGACCGTCAGCGATGGCAAGGCCCAGATCGTGCGCCAGCTAATAGGTGATCAACCTGGGCGCTCCCTTCTCATTGGCGACGGGTTAAGCGACCTGCTAGCCGGCCGCGAGGTGGACCTATTTGTCGGCTTTGGTGGCGTCGTGCACCGCCCTCGCGTGGCCGCCGAAGCGCCCTGCTTTATCAGCAGCGCCTCCCTCGGCCCCCTGCTTGTGCTTGCGGCCGGCCCCGCTGTGCTCGCTGCGCTGCGCGATACAAACTATGCAGCGCTTACTACGAAAACGAGACTGTTAGTTGATACAGGAGCGATCACCTTTACCGATGAGCGACTCAACACGAAGTTCAGACAGGCATATCAAGCTGTTTATCCCGGGCCCTACTGAGGTCCGCCGCGAGATACTCGACGCCCAAACGCAATGGATGATCGGGCACCGCATGCCCGAATCCGCCGAGTTATTCGGCCGTATTCAAGGCAAATTACGCCAGATCTTCGCCACCGAGCAACGCGTATACGTTAACGCGTCTTCGGGCACCGGGATGCAAGAAGCGGCCGTACGCAATTGCAGCCGCAAGCGTGTCCTTAACTGTGTCAACGGCGCATTCGCCGATCGTTGGCGCGAAGTGACCGAGGGCAACGGCAAAGCCAACGCCGTACTTGAATTTGACTGGGGCCGGCCGGTGACGCCTGAGGCTGTCTCCGGCCGTCTGCAAAACGACGAGTTCGACGCCATTACCGTCGTGCATAACGAAACAAGCACTGGCGTCACCAGTCCCATTCGTGAAATCGCGCAGGCCGTGCGCAGCGCTCCTGGCGGAAAGGAAATCATGATCCTCGTCGATTCCGTAAGCGGGCTCTCTGGCGCGCCGCTCGAGTTCGACGCCTGGGATCTCGACGTGGCGCTCACCTCGAGCCAGAAAGCCTTTGCCCTGCCGGCGGGACTGGCCCTGGCGGCGGTATCCGACCGCGCTCTGCAGCGTGCATCGGAGATACCAGACCGTGGTTACTACTTCGATTTCCTTCTCCTCGAGAAATATCTCGAGCGCAACCAGACCCCGGCTACGCCTGCGATCTCGCTTATGTATGCCCTGGACCGGCAGCTCGACGACATGCTGGCTGAAGGCATGGAAAATCGCTTCCAGCGCCACCTTGCCATGCGCGACCGCACAATTGCCTGGTCCGCCGACCACGACTTTACGCTCTTTGCCGCCAAAGGGTATGAGTCGCCCACCGTTACCTGTATCAACAACGACCGTGGTATAGACATCGGAGCCCTCAACCAGTACTTGCGCTCGCGCGACATGATTATCTCCAATGGTTACGGTCCGCTGAAAGGGAAGAACTTCCGTATTGCACACATGGGTGATATACAGATGGAAGACCTGAATGAATTGCTAGACGCTATCGAAGCGTTCTTGCTAAAGTAATCAATGTTCCGCATCCTGATAAGTGACAAACTTGGCGCGGCGGGCCTCGAACGGCTGGATCAGGCCCCTGACGTCGAGTATAACCATAGTCCTGATCTTCCCAGAGAAGCGCTCCTTGCCGCCATCGGCGACTACGATGCCCTGATCGTACGCAGCGGCACGAAGGTGGATGCCGAGGTGCTCAAAGCAGGAACGAGGCTGCGTGTCGTAGGGCGCGCCGGCATGGGCGTCGATAACATCGACATGCGCGCCGCCACCATGCACGGGATCGTCGTCATGAACACGCCTGACGCCAACAGCGTGGCGACTGCCGAGCAGGCAATGGCCCTTATGCTGGCCCTCAGTCGCCATACCGCGCAAGCTCACGCCTCCCTCCTTGCCGGTGAGTGGCGCAAGTCAGACTTCGTCGGCGTTGAATTGAATCGCAAGACCCTGGGCGTCGTCGGTTTGGGCCGCATCGGCCGTCTCGTAGCCCTTCGCGCCCAGGCCTTCAACATGGATGTCGTCGCCTACGATCCGTTCGTGTCCGAAGAAGTCGGCCGCGAGCTAGGCGTCTTACTTGTGGATCTTGACGACTTGCTGGCCCAGGCAGACTTTATCACCCTTCATACGGCCGCATCCGCGCAAACCGAAGGCATGA
>JAICPS010000043.1 GCA_025929715.1 Anaerolineae bacterium
GAGGGCTTACCTTGCATATGATACGGAGAAGTTGTCCGTCTGCCACGCGCAGACCGTCTGCCAGGCAGGCAGCAACGGCTCAATCGTCGTCGTCCTGTGCGTTACGTTTCGCTATTCCCCTGTTTTCATCCGGCCTGCACCGGCCGCCCCATGGGCTGTCCGGGTATGGCCCGCACAGGGCGAGATTGGTGGTTGGAGCGACGAGGGTACACCCGGTCCCATCCCGAACCCGGTAGTAAAGTTCGTCAGCGCCGATGGTACTTGGGGGGCTTGCCCCTGGTTTAGTCGGTCACCGCAAATTTCGCCCTTTTTTTTTGCTTGGCCCCCGATCCTTCTTCCCCAAAGTCAATAAACAGACATTGAATGACCACGTGATACTCGTTTACGGTATTGCGACTCCTGTTCTGCGCCCAATCCACATTTCCAGGTGGAAGTGATATACTTCGCTGTTCTTGAAGATTTCAGGAGCGGACCCCAATAGCAAGGCGCCGGCGGTCGCGTCGTTGCTACAAGAGTTTCATGGAAATCTACACCGATCTGCTTCGGCGCAACCTCAATTACCGTAATTTGTGGCTTGGGGCGGTGGTGAGCCAGCTAGGAGACTGGTTCAACCTCATTGCCGCTACCTCGCTGATTGCCGGACTGACTTCCAGTGGCGCTGCAATCAGCTACTTGTTCCTGGCGCGATTCCTGACACTATTCTTCTTTAGCCCCTTCGCCGGCGTATTTGCCGATCGCTTTGACCGACGGCGAATCATGATCGCCTCTGACCTGTTGCGCGCACTTACGGTCCTCGGATTTCTACTGATACGCGATCCCACATATATCTGGCTGTTCTACTTATTGACGACTGTACAATTCGCGCTTAGCGCGATTTTTACTCCGGCGCGCACGGCGGTAATCGCCAACATCGTCAGGCACGAGGATCTGGTGACGGCGAACGCGCTAGACAGTTTTACCTGGAGTACGATGCTGGCGATCGGTGCGCTCCTTGGGGGATTGGTTGCTGCCTCTTTGGGTAACGATGCGGCATTCATCATCGATGCAGCGACGTTTATAGTGGCTGCCTTGTTTGTGAGCCGGGTGAAAATTCCCGGACGCCTGATCACGGATCGCGTCGAGGTTAGCCGTGGCGGCTGGGTGGATTTCCTGGACGGCTTGCGCTATCTGCGTGGTGAGTCTTTTATTCTTGCTATTAGCCTGGTGAAGGGTGGTGGATCTCTTGTATGGGGCGCTATCAACGTACTCGAGGTCAATTTTGCCGAGCAGATTTTTCCGCTAGGTGGTAACGCGTCTGCGACGTTGGGGGTCATTTATGCCATCACCGGGGTTGGCACCGGGTTTGGGCCGCTGCTCTTGCGCCGCTGGTTAGGCGACGAACCAGGACGCCTGCGGGGGGCGATTGGCATCGGCTTCTGCGTGCTGGCGCTTGGTATCCTGGGCCTGGCGGCTGCGCCGACATTCCCGCTATTTAGCCTGGCAACTCTCCTTCGCACAATTGGTTCAGGCACAGTATGGGTCTTTTCCGCTGCCATGCTGCAAATGGTGGTGCCGGATCGTTTCCGCGGCCGGGTATTCGCCTTTGAGTTCGCGTTTCTCACGCTGACACAATCGATTTCCATCTGGTGGGCGGGTTTCGCCCAGGACGGCCTGGGATGGACGGTGCGGCAGGTGACTGCCGGCATGGGCGTCGCCGGACTGGCGGTGGTCTTCGTGTGGCTGTTTTTCTATCTGCGCACGCTGTCTAATCCACTTAGAACGGCTTCTGTTTCGCCGCAGCAACCGCCACAATCGCGGCACATTCTTTAGACGATATGGCTTGTTAGGCAACAATGGCTTCACCGATTCCCTGGCACCGTCTGGCGCTGCGCCGCCTCTTGCAGTTAGACCGTCCGGTACAACCCGCGACTGATGAAGAAGTGAGTGCCGCCGCTGAGCGCAATTATCGCTGGAATTTCACCGTCAATTTGTTAGACGGAGCCAGCTTCTGGTTCGGGCTCAGCTTCGTTTCCTCGAGTACCATCGGCCCGCTCTTTATCAGTAAGCTGACCGACAGTCCGCTGGCGATTGGCGCGCTGGCGGTCCTGGCGCAGGGTGGATGGTTCCTGCCGCAATTGTTCACCGCCAATGCCGTGGAGCGGCTATCGCGCAAGAAGCCGGTCGTCGTTAACCTGGGCTTCTTTCTGGAACGGCTGCCGATGTGGCTGTTAATTCCGGCAGCATTGCTGGCGCCTAGTAGCGCCACCCTCGCCCTATTACTCTTTCTGCTGGCATTTGGCATGCACATGCTTGGTGCAGGGGTCGTGGCCACGGCCTGGCAAGATCTTATTGCGCGCTGTTTTCCCGTAGAAAAGCGCGGGCGCTTTATGGGCCTAACCACCTTTGTTGGAACGGGTATGGGAGCCATCGGCGCGGCCGTCAGCGCCTGGTTGCTGAGAACCTATGCTTTCCCATTGAATTTTGCGTACACTTTTCTTATTGCCGCGGCAGGCATCACTTTGAGCTGGGTCTTTCTGGCTCTGACGCGCGAGCCGGCACAACCGCCGCGCGGCGAACGCCAGAACCGGCGCCAGTTCTGGGAAAGTCTGCGCCGGATCATGGCGCGCGATCATAATTTCCGCCGTTTCCTGGTGGCGCGAATTTTGCTGGCTCTAGGGGCGATGGGCCAGGGCTTTATCACAGTCGCCGCAGTGCGCCGCTGGGACGTGGCAGACAGCATCGTAGGGGGCTATACGGCCGCGTTGCTTCTGGGGCAGACGGCCGGCACGCTTGTCTTTGGAATGTTGGCCGATCGCTTCGGACACAAGTTGTCGCTGGAACTCAGCGGCATGGCGACGCTATCCTTGTTTGCTTTGGCCTGGCTGGCGCCATCGCCTGCCTGGTACTACATGGTCTTCTTCTTGCTGGGACTCTATCTGGGCGCGATCGTCGTTTCCGGCATTCTGGTAGTCATGGAATTCTCGGCTCCCGAGCGCCGCCCGACTTACGTGGGATTGGCTAACACGGGCGTGGGCGTGGCGGGCGTTTTGGCGCCGCTGCTAGCGGTAGGGATTGCCAGCATTAGTTACGATTTGCTTTTTGCCGTGAGCGCCGCGATCAGTCTTTGCAGTCTGATCCTGATGCGTTGGTGGGTACAAGAGCCGCGTTACCTATGATCCCCACTCATACCATTACTTTTCCCGTGCGCTACGACGAATGTGATATGTACGGACATGTTAACCACGCCAATTATCTGCGTTATATGCAGGAGGCGGCTTTTGCCGCATCAGCGGCGGTTGGGTACGATGCTGCACGGTATGAGGCAATGAACCGCGCCTGGCTGGTGCGCGAGTCAGACGTGGAATACCTCTCTGCTTTGCGCTATGGGGATGTCGTGGCCATTAAAACGTGGGTTGCCGATTTTCGCCGGGTTCGCTCGCGGCGTGCATATGAATTACGACGGAGCGGAAGCGACGACCTGGTGGTGCGCGCCACGACTGACTGGGTTTTTATGGATCGCACCGCGCAACGGCCTGTGTCCATCCCAGATGAGGTGGTCGCGGCCTATCTACCTGACGGAACGCCCCCGGATGCGCCGTCCCGCGAACCGTTTCCGCAGGCGCCTGCGGCGCCGCGGGGCGTGTACCGCCAACGCCGCCGCGTGCAGTGGTCGGACGTGGATCCCACGCAGCATGTGAATAACGCCGTCTATTTCAGTTATCTGGAAGATTGTGCGATACGGGATGCTGTTTTTCGTGGCTGGCCTGTAAAGCGGATGCTTGGGGAAGGGGGATTCGCGATTGTGGCCCGTCGTTACCGCATTGAGCACCTGCAGCAGGCGCGACTCGACGACGAGTTGGAAGTTTCAACCTGGATCTCGGACGTTAAGCGCGCCACGGCCGTTCGCCATTACACAATCAGACGCATCACCGATGACGAACTGTTAACTCGCGCATGGGCGTTGTGGGTTTGGGTGGACTTGGTTACGGGACGACCTGTTCGAATCCCTGAAAAGTTCGCCGCCGATTTTGCCGCAAATATTGTCTAGCTCAGAGAACGTTTAGGCTCCAATCATTAGGTGTATAGCGGAAACGAAGCTCTCCATTACGCATGCTCAATAATTCAGGGCGCCGATCGTCCTCCAGGTATTGAATCAGAAAATGGAGCACGCTCTGGCGCCCGCCAAAATCACCTCGATACCAGTGAAAGAGCTCAGGGAGGTAGATTTTTCCTTGCCGTATCGTAACAGTTGTATTCACAAAGCTTTGGGCGGCCAGATCAAGGTGTGTGCTTAACTTTCCAGCCGCATACGACCGGATCGGCGGGCAGGAGCGGGCAGCGCAATTGAGCGCAAAGTGAACGCGCGGATCTAAAGGCAAGACCCATTCCATACGTGGATCGTCTGAAGGGAAATGAGGTCCGGACAGCAGCGGGTGACCGAGATTGGTGCGTAGGATACCATGTTCGATGTCGTCCAGACTCACTCTTCTTCCAGCGACCGTATAGGCGGCGCGGCGGAAGAAAGCCAGCGGTCCCAATACTCCTCCCGTCACGCTGTCCTGCACATCGAAAGCAATAACGGCGTCTATTACCAACGCGTTATAGAGGTTGATCCAGAATGCGCGGCGGTCATATACCGTGGGAAGCTGTTGTGGATTAAACTGTTGAAGCTGTGAGAGACAGGTTTCGCGATACTCTACGTACGCCGAGCTGCTGCGTAGCGTCGCGTAATCAACCCTCGTACCCGCCTCATCCATGGCTGTTGTCTTCAATACATCCAGAGTCAGCTTCAGTTTCGCCGCCAAGCCCTCAGATGGGTAGCTGCTCCCTTCAGACGCGTAGTGGTTTAAGGTCTGGCACAGGTCGGAACCGGCAAAGTGGTCTAAGATGTATTCACGGCCGCGAATAATAGTATTGTTGAGGGATGAGCGGTTGTGTGTAGATTCCAATGTCATGCAGATTGTGACGTCTTGTCGTCCGGCTCTGTCGCGACTTGCTGGTCCGGACGCTTGCGCCATCCGGCAATTTTTGGCGGACGGGGGCCCTGCGGACCATCGTCCGGCTCGACGAGATCAATATAGATGCGCGAAGGTGTGCTCATGCGAAAGATGATTCCCTGCGCCGGCATCAAATCGATGGAGCTAATGCTGAATCCGTCGTCCGTACTCCCAACTGAGATTGGGTCGGGCGGACGGTACGGCTCTTTGCCCCTGGTCGGATAGGCGACCGTGATCTTACCCTCCGCACCGGTCACCGCGTTCTTGAGGGAGTAGGTTCCGGGACGAACCATCGTAACGGAAAAGATATCGTCCTGCGCCAGGCGCCGGCTATCAAACAGTTCTTCCCGATCGTCCTTCCGTCTTCTGCGGACCACAACAGCGGATGCATCCTCCTGGCGAGCTGCGGTGAACGACACGTAGCCGCCGGGCCTCACGATATAGGGCCCTTCTAATTCGCCAAGCGGCCGTGCCAAAGCTGCTCGCCGCGCCTGTCCCAGTTCAATATTTACTTGCGATGGAGCAAGTTCTACTTCCTGGGCAGCGGGAAGTGCTCTTCGGCCTGCTTCTTCTGCGGGGCGCTCACCGGCCACAAGTAGTGACAAGCGGGCGGCGTCCCGGTCATTTCTAAGGACGGCAATTTCGTATTCGCCGACTTCTTCAAATCTGTGCACGACGATCCCCAGTCCGCTTGGCATACCACTATCGAAACTGGTCTGTTCCAGGAAATTGCGGTTAATACGTGCTTTCATCTCTACGCTCCTATATCGGCTTCCACTATCATTTCATCCGTGTTGACACGAATCCCTAGGAATTCGATTGGAATTAGAACCGGGATTAATCCGCTGGATGCCGCCATGATCTGGACCGGATCCGCAAACTCTTTGAGTGGCTTACTGGTTGAGAAGAAATCGGCAATAGCGGTTAGAAGCAGGTCGAACAGCCCAAAGCTGACGCCCAGAAGGTCGGTCAGCCACTCGTCGATATCGTCTCCCAAGTCGATAATGGCTACCACCAGATCAATGATGGGTCCAAAGAACGCCAGAATGAGATCCTTGGCCCAACCTGGGAGTGGTCCCAAAAGGCCATCAATGGCGGCTTCCAGCGCTGATTCCAGCAGATCCCCGATAGTGTCGGCAAAGTCAATTAAGTCAAAATCGATGGTGATCGGATCGAGAAGGATTTGCCATTTGTTGGGGATGCCTGCATCTAATGCATCCCAATCGTTCATCGTCGGGGTACGCGCGGGATCGACGGCGTACTTGGTAAGCGGCCGCACAGTTATCGTGATCTCAGAAGTAATGAACCCACCAATATCCAGACAGAATTCAATATCGGGATCATCCTCGAATACACAAATTTCGGGCGCTCGGAGGATGCAACCACCGAAGGGGTTAGGAATGATGCAGAATCCGCCGACGCAGAAACCGGGAAGGTCAATACCTAGACACAGTTCGAGTTTGTCCCATTTTATATCCAATTCCTCAATGTGAATCGTGTTGTCGTCCCGCAGGTCGATGCTACCGTTCTCAAGGTGGGCTTCGGCGCTATAGCTGGCAGAGAACGGACCGAAATCACCGCTATCTGACTTCGAGAAAGTAAATTCATCGCGCACTGCACCGAATAATGCCATCACGGCATCTTCCGATAAGGCCGCGATACCGTCGAATGGTCCCGTCCGCGTGCGCGAACGTACAGTGCCTGTCAAGGGAGGCGGCGCCGGGGGTCCTGGGGGCGCAGGTGGCCCGGGTGGACCGACGGTCATGTCCAGAAAGACCTTTAACTGATTTTCTTCCAGCGCCGGGTTGTTTGCGACCGTGGGCGGAGCCAACGTCGGCTCGACAGTGAGCGTGGCGATCCCCATCAGCTCCTGGACGATCTGGATCGTGGGGATGCTGAGGCGCGGCAGAAGTCCCAGCTCGATGGCGAGTCGCATATAGCACTCAATGCTATTCTCTAACCCTTCTGGGGCAAGGTCGACCAACTCCAGACCTTCAAGCGTACCAATCAGGTGTTGATTCCCCGATGCGCCGGCAAAGTCGGCGCCGCCGACCATGAACAAATCGAGGCAGAAGCAAATTAGTTCGCGAGTGGGAATTGGGATTTCCACGCCGCGCTTGTCGGGAAACGTTGTTGTCCCCACAGGTTGCTTCGGCCTGACGAGCGGCCGCAGTTGGTCCACTATCTCGTCTGGAGGACAGCCAAGCCCGGCGCACATAGCTCCATGTAGTGCGAAGCGCTGCTCTCCCATAGGCGGCGCGAGCTCCGGTGGCAATGTAATGACGTTGCCCAAACTGAAGTCGACCTCTGCAGTGGTTAGCTGAGCGCAGTATTCCAGGCCATAGCCACCGCTCAGCGCGATGGGAAGGTGGGGGACCACTTGAAAAATGGGGTTTGAGCGTTCGAGGACCACCGGATGCGGATCTACTTCCTTGCACAAGAGATCTAGCCGATCGCGGAGTCCCGGAGTGGCGTAATTGAACATGGAGGGTCGTTGGCGCATCGCGTGGCGGATAACGCGATTGATCCCGGCGTCAAGAACACTGATAAAAATGTCACAGTTATCGGTGAATGCCATCATAACCTCCCTTACAGCAATCAAATAGTGTCTACCAGTAAAAACGACGGCGTCCAAAAATTTCCGACATCAAGCAAATTCATCACAGTTGAAATCAGCAGCAAAAGCAAGCTAGTCGCCAGCAGTAAATAGTCCCTCCGCTCGTACCGCAGCTCTTCCAACCATGTTCGCGGCCGCGTGCCAAAGCCCCGCATATCCAACACGTCGATCAGGGCCTCGCTGCGAACGATTGAACCCACAATAAATGGAATCATCAAAGGAACCATATTACGAATTTGGCTGATCAGGCCGCTCCCTCGCCGCTCCACCTCATAGCCCCTGGCGCGTTGCGCATCCAGCGTCATCTGAAAATCCTGCCCTAAGGAAGGAATAAAACGAAATGCCAAGTCTGTCGAAAAAGCAAACTTATCCGGCACGCCGAGTCTGCGAAAAGCAATGCCATAACGAGCAGGATGGATGGTATATGGCAGCGGTAGGGCAAACAAGCCAAAAGTCACCAGCCTTACAATCTGCGTTACAAAAAAGGTGACCTGTTCTACACTTACTGCAATTGCAACCGGGATGCCCGTGAATAGAAGGGTGCCCGTCCGCAACGGGGTATAGGATTCATAAACTGCCGCACCAGCGCCGCCGGTTAACGACGTAAAGATCGATAGCGTCAGAATCACCAGCGCCAGAACAGACCAGAAGCGTTTTGTCTCCGCCCACGTTAGCTGCGCCGACCAAAGCTGCACGACTCCCAAAACAAAGAAGACGAGGATAAAACGCAAATCCCAAAACTGCACCAACGAAAACAGGACACAGATTGTAAAGATGATCCGCGATCGCGGATCGAATCTTTGCAGGACGGTATCTCGTTCTCGGTAGCGCCAGGAAACGTACATTATTGACGCCCCTCTCGCACCCGCGCCTGTTTCCACGCGTCGTAAAGTACAGGCGCGAGCAAAATGGCAAATAGAATGTTCGGTCCCGCGGCAGGTACAAAGCGGCCGGCGAACGCAACCAACGGCGTTAGACCGGCAATCCAAATATCAGAAAGCGCCGCAAAACCGATCCCGATAATATTAGCCATTACACCCCATACAACCAGGACGCGGGTATCTTCGTCCGACAGAGCCGCTGAGATTGCGTCGCGCCGCCGGTACAGGGTCCAAGTGAGAATGCCGCCGATGAGGGCGATCACGAGCAGCACCATGCCACCCGTATTCAAGCCGTCATTCACCAGATCGACCACGGCGCCGACAGCCAACCCTGCCAACATCAGCCCAACGAAAAAAGGCCACAGGCGAGGTACGTAATGGATGACCAATATCAAAATAATCGCGACCGCCGGAATCCACCACAACGCGCTCACCGATGTGCCGCTAAAATCTGTAATCTCGGGATCAACGCGGGTTATGAGCGCGGCGATCCCCAGCAAAATCACCGTCAACCACATCAGCAGATCAACTGACCGCGAACGCTCTTTAAAGAGCCAGATCAATCCTGGAATAAACCCTACAAGGCCATTGCCTACGTCCCAATTAGGAAAGACGCCCCAACCGGTTAGCGCATCTCCTAGAATATTGCCTACAAAACCGCTAAAGAAACCCACTACCGGACCGAACGCAAAGCCAAAGAAAATTGGAATGATGATTGTCGGTCTCAGCGACACATTCCCTACCGCCGGAACCGGAAACGCATTAAAGATCCACGATAACGTGCCGTATAATGCCGCTCCCAATCCCATATAGACCACCTCACGGCTACCGACCCGCCACACAACGTTGCCCGCCCCCCAAACGAACAACAAGTAGACACCAATCGCGGCGATTAGCAGCCAG
Organism: Anaerolineae bacterium; assembly: GCA_025929715.1. GTDB lineage: Bacteria > Chloroflexota > Anaerolineae > Promineifilales > Promineifilaceae > JAAYYY01. Next base: position 9,378 of record JAICPS010000043.1, read on the forward strand.
GTCACCCAACCCCCTACGCCGAACGCCGTCTGTGCCGTTATGCCGAAGGCTTCCCCACTACGACTATTGGCGATAAGCTCCCCCATAAATAGCAAAACAAATGCCGCTATCAAACCGACAATTACGTAAGGTACCGGCCGCACATAGCGATTCTCAATAGCAAACATGATTTGCCTCCTTTAAGAAGACCATAAACGACGTCAACTGATGTCAAACCTCAGCTCTTCCAAGTCTGGGATATAGCGGCTCAGCATGTTAGCCGGCATCAACCGGCCGGTATGTGGCAGCAACTGCAAATTCAACTCCAGTAACGAAGATGGTTGCAACCGGCACATAGCAAGTAAATCGCGCCGGGCCAAGACCTCATGCGGCGGCCCATCTGCGAGAATTCGGCCAGCCCGTAGAAGGATAACACGATTTGCATAACTCAGGGCGAAATCAAGATCATGAGAAATCAAAACCATCGCCTCGGGAACGTCGTCCCTGGCGTCGCCCTCTAATAGCCGCAGAAGCCTTTCCATCAGCTTAGTGTAATGCCGAAAATCCTGACCTGCCGTCGGCTCATCTAGCACCAAAACCCGAGACTGCATTGCCATCACCGCCGCGATCGTCAGGCGCTTCTGTTGCCCGAAACTAAGCGCCAACGGCGGTAAATCCATGTAAGCAGTGAGATCCACCGCCTTAAGAACCGATGGCACAGCGCTCGTAATCGCAACTTCGTCAAACCCCAGGTTATGCATGCCGAAAGCCACTTCCCTCTCGATAGTTGGCGCAAACAGCATGTGACGCGGGCTCTGAAAAACATAGCCGACCACGCGAGCGATCTGCGCCACGGTCATCGTTTTGTTATCACGTCCACCGATATAAACGCGTCCTCGATTGGGTCTCAGCAGTCCGACAGCCAGCTTGGCCAGCGTCGTCTTACCCGCGCCGTTAGGGCCAAGAACGGCGACGACATCACCCGGAAACAGCGAAAAGTTAATCTCCTGCAAGATCGGATCATCCGGTTCATACGAGAACGAAACATTTTCATAATGGATTAAAGGGGTAGCTGGTTTGGATGCAAAGGCTTGCTTAATTGGCGGGACATCGACCTTTGGTCGGACATCGACCTCTGGTCGGACATCGACCTCTGGTCCCTCGACAGTATCTACAGCCGCGCCCAATTTGTGCAGCCGTTGTAAGGTAATGTGGGCGGGTAACTTCACCTCACTGGGATCGGCCATCGCCAGAAATCCGGCCACGTCGCCAAAATAATGTTGTTCTCCGTTCACCAGAAACAAGACCTTGTCCGGCCGGAGCTTCAAAATACGCTCCAGGCGATGCTCGACAATCAACACCGTCTTCCCTTGGTCCGCCAGATGCCGGATCAGTGAAAGCGTCTCTTCAGTGCCGTACGCATCGAGACTCGCCAGCGGCTCATCCAACAGCAAAATAGCAGGCTCCAACACGAGTGTGCTGCCGAGCACCAGCTTTTGCTTCTCTCCGTGTGATAGGCGAAACGTTTCCCGGTCGTGCAGATGGACTATGCCCAAACGGTCAAGAACCAGGCGGATGCGACGCCGCATTTCCGCCCGTTCCACACCCAGATTTTCCAATCCAAAGGCAATTTCATTTGCCACGTAACTGGCGACAATCTGCTTCTCCGGGTCTTGCAACACGGACCCCACCATGCCTGAAATCTCTGCCAGGGATAACGCCGCCGGTTCCTCGCCGAAGATGCGAATATCACCTGAACGCTGGCCTCCCCTGTAGCTGTGTGGGATTAGCCCGTTCAAACAACGCACTAACGTCGTCTTGCCGGAACCACTAGACCCGGCAATAAGTACGATCTCGCCGGACCGTACCTGGAAAGAGAGCTGGTTCAACGCCATGTCAGGAAGCTGCCCGTAGCAATATGACAGATCGCGAACCACAAGCGGTAAATGGTTACGGTTATGCACCTCGCTCCTGTTATTGGGCATTGCTGGCCCGGCTATGTTTTACGGCAGATTATGTAGGCGCTGTAGGCTGCAGAGATGTTTGGATTGTAGAGCGAACGCTCATATCAGACAAAATAGCCCGTCTTGACTATGTTTCTGGGCACCCTTAGAATGTCATGTAATTGGCTAGCGTAAATTTGTTTACCGCAGAAAACCTGTGCAGTTACTGGAAAATGACCGTGTGGAATAGGGTGCGTTACAGCTTAAACACTTTGTGGAACTGGATTCACTCGAATCTCCACAACTTCTATGATGCTTACCGAGTTCTGCGCTTCATGTATTGGCGTAAGCTGCATGCCGGACTGATCGATCGCGGCCACCCCTGGGTCACGGGCATCTCCCCGCACACCGGCCGTGAAATCTGGGCGGACAATATCATCTATGCCGCCCCGCGCACGAATGACTCGGCCGGCGTAGACCACGAAACAGACGAAATCATTGTCACCCGCGTTGCGCGTTTCCTCACGGCGATGGTCGAACGCTCGACCTTCGCCGATCCGGAGATTCCCCAAAGTTCAAAGCGGCGGATGCCCCATGCCGTTAACTACTTACACGGCACGGTCCATTTCAACGGCGGGTACTTAATATTCGAAGACTGCCGTGACCTGATCAATCACATCACGGATCCCACTTTTGTAGGCGAAATGCGTCGCTTTTCCGCCGAGCAAAGTCGGGAGCTGATCGTCGTCTTGCGTGAACGCCAGTACGATCCCGAAGAGTATGCCTGGTGTCTGGGCGTTGTCCGCGCGCACATACCCTGGTACGCCAACGCTAACGGGCCAAAAAGACCGGGCGTGCTTTGGGGCACGCCGTCACCCTATCCCGTTATCAACCCGATTAACGGCAGTTGGGCACGTGACGTAGAGAACCTGCGCCGGGGCAGAATGGAGCACCTCGTGCGGCCGCCAATTCCCCAGCGCTGCTACTTTCAGGGGAGCTATCATGGGACCCGATCTGAAGCAACGTGGCTCGAGCGGTTCCACGCGTGGGCCATTTTCAGCATCATTCGCGTCCGGGGCTTCCAAGGGCCACTGGTCTTTACGTCGCGCAAACGAATCGAACCTCGATCGTATCGACAATACAAACAAACCGGCCGGAAAAAGTGGCGCTCGATTCAACCGGTCTCCAATCCCTTTCTACGCTCTAAGAAAAAACCAAATTTGTGATCAGCTTTTCCGTCATCATTCCGACGTTCAACGAAGAGCGACAAATCGAGCAATGTATCGCCACGGTTCGCGCCGAAAACCCGGCCGCGCAGATAATCGTTGCCGACGGTTATAGCGCCGACAGGACCGTCCAACTAGCCCGGCAAGCTGCTGCACTCGTCACCTGTGCTTCACGTGGCCGCGGAAGCCAATGTAATGTAGGCGCGGCTGCGGCAACAGGAGACGTACTACTCTTCCTCCACGCCGATACCTGTCTTCCGGAAAACGCTTTCGACCTGCTGCAACAGTACTTCAAGAACCCTGACGTAAAAATCGGCGCCTTCCGGATCCGTTTCGACCAGCGCCATTGGTTGCTCAGAATTTGTACCGCTTTATCCCGCTTCGACACCATTATGACTAGCTTTGGCGACCAATGTATTGTAGTCCGCCGTTCCTTCTTTGTGGCCATTGGGGGTTATCCGGATTGGCCATTATTCGAGGACGTCAAGCTGTTGCAGGAAGCTCGTCACCGCACGCGCGTGCGCAAATTCCCGGCCGCCGTAACGTCCTCAGCGCGCCGCTTCCGGGATGGGGGCTTTGCCCGCCAGATGCTGCGTGACGGCTGGTACATGCTGCAATATCGGCTGGGCGTATCGCCCTACAAGCTAGCCGCCCAATATGAGCGCATCCGGTCGGGGACTGATTAGATCCGCACTGATCATCTTTGCCCGCCTACCGCAACCCGGCCGGGCAAAAACACGCCTCGCCGCTGCGCTTGGCGACGACTTTGCTGCGGACTTCTACCGTCGCTGCGCCGAACACGTCCTCCACCAAACAGCCCCACTCGCCCCAACCACGGCCCGTTACCTCTTCCACGACGTTGCCAAAGACGCGGCCACTATCCGTCGTTGGCTTGGCCCTTATCTGCACTATGTTGCCCAAACAGAGGGCGACCTTGGCCAGCGCATGGCAAGCGCCTTCCATCACGTCTTCGCCGCCGGCGCAAATAGTGCGCTGATCATCGGCACGGACATCCCCGATATATCGACTGACATCCTCGCCGCGGCCTACGCCGCCCTTAATAGTTACGACGTCGTAATCGGCCCGGCCGGAGACGGTGGTTACTATCTCCTAGGCATAAATGAATTGTACGTCGAACTGTTCAAGGACATCGCGTGGAGCACTCGCCGTGTTCTCGTCCAAACCTTGAGCGTGACGGAGAAGTTGGGCCTTTCAGTTCACCGCTTGCCTATGCTAATGGACATCGACACCGCCGCCGACTTGCGGCGCTGGGCGTTGGCTACCAGTACCATGCCTGCTTCGCTTCGAGAGCTACTCAACACGCTTCCCCCAGGCATTTTGCCTCAGCCAAGGTCAGGTTAACGGGGGATGGAACACCCGTCCTGGCACACCAGAGTGAGCGAAACAGTACAGGAAATGCTGCGCCGTGCCGACGCGCCAGGAGCCGGCGTCGCGTTGCTGGTGGATGGGAAACCCGTTTTTGAGGCCAGTATCGGCTTCCGCAACGTGGCACTCACGCAAGCGCTGCCAGAAGACGCCCGATTCTACATTTACAGTATCACCAAGACGATGGTTGCTGTCGCCATTCTGCAACTGGTGGAGCAGGGCCGACTGGAACTAGATCTTCCCGTTCAAAGCTATCCTGGCGAACTGCCCATCGCACAGCCTGTCACGCTGAGGCAGTTGTTGAATCACACCAGTGGATTGCCCGACTACGGCGCGCTACCTGCCTATGAAGATGCGGTGCGCACCAATCCGCAACAACCCTGGTCGCGGACTGAGTTTTTAGAGCATACTTTGCGCGGGGATCTCCTTTTTATGCCGGGTGAAGGCTGGCACTATTCGAATATTGGGTATCTGCTGCTGTTGATGGTGCTGGAACAGAGCAGCGGGCGCGAGCTTCATGAAGTCCTGCAGCAGCAGATTTTTATGCCGCTTGGTTTGAAGGCTACTTTCGTCGCCCAATCTCTCGCTAGCGCTCAAAACCTGAGCCCCGGATACTCGACATTCCTGAGCGAGAATAACGCCCTGCAGGATGTGAGGGAGCGCTATCATCCTAGCTGGGTCGCTCACGGTCTCGTCGTTTCTACTGCCCGGGAGCTGGCTCGCTTCCTGCGGGCCTTGTTCGATGGGCAATTAGTAGGAACAAGGCTGTTGGAGGAGATGTATCAGCCTGAGATCGTTGGCGTGTCGCATCGCCTCTTCCATCAAACAGCGTACGGTCTGGGACTTATGCTCGATCCGCAATCGCCTTACGGCCTCGTTGCCGGGCATGGCGGCGGAGGACCAGGCTATTCAACGGCTGCGTTCTTCCTCTCCGACATTAAGGGCCGATCGGTGATCAGCGTGGCGCTGGTGAACCGCGATGTGCCCGATCTGGGTTTGGAGATCGCCTTTACTCTGGCCGATCTACTTGCCTATCATAGCTAAACTTTTATCCAGCACAGCTTGTTACTCAGGCAAGTTTAGCAGGGGGCAGAGTGATTCTGGATGACCGGCCGGGCGTCTCTTCGCTCCTCGCGCTGGGCCCAGTTTGTCAATAGCGGAGCGAAGGTCATCAGCGCGAATAGGGCGATAGAGGGGACGACCAGGAAAGCCACCCAGCCCAGGGTGATCCAGGTCAGTATGACCAGAGTTACCACTATAAGTAAGGTCACGAACGTCTTCATCTGAAAATCCTTTGTTGCTTTCTCTGACGTCCTATACGTTACAACAGGAGAAAGCGTTGCGGATCGGCCAGCCGACCGGGCCGCTGACCAGACCAATGACCTAGACGGCCTAAGACTTTTGGCGGAGGCGGCAAAGGGGATCGTGAGCAAAGCGTTGAAAACTCACTTTTTGGGTTCCAACTTGCCGGTTGAATCGCGTATAATAGGAAAGTTTGCGCTAGTGACAGCCACGATCAAGAGCGCAGGTTTATTATGACCAGGACACACATGGTGAACGACGATTTTGACCTGAAAGAGGTCATCAGCGACAACCGACTCGTAGGGTTATGGCGGCTGATGCGAGGTTTCCGTCTGCTTTACGTGGGGGCGGCACTGAGCATTGGCATCGCCGCCATGAGCCGCAGCGCATTCTACTTCTTGGTGCGCTACTTTGTGGACAACGTGCTGGGACAGCCGGACGGCGCGCGCCTGCTGCCACTGGTGGCGCTCGGGTTTATCGCGCTGGCGTTGGGCCAGGGATTGTTCACCTTTTTAAGCGGCAGGCTGGCGGCGCAAACGGCCGAAGGCGTGGTCCTGCGCCTGCGCAACTATGTCTTCGACCACTTGCAACACCTGAGTTTTGCTTATCACGACAAGACGCCAACCGGCGAATTGATTTCGCGCAGCACGTCGGACGTCGATGCCCTGCGCCGGTTTTTCAACGATCAGGCCATTGGGTTAGGCCGCATTGCGTTGTTGTTCCTGGTTAACTTCGTTGCTCTCTTATTACTGAACGCAAGGCTGGCGCTGATATCCGTTATTCTGGTGCCCGTTATCGTGGGTATGTCCTTCTATTTCTTCCGAAGGGTTTCCAACGCCTACGAGAATTACCAGGAGCAGGAAGCAAGATTGTCCAGCACACTGCAGGAGAACCTGAGCGGCGTGCGCGTGGTGAAAGCGTTTGCGCGCCAGGATTTCGAGCGCGGTAAGTTTGAAGCGGACAATTGGGAAAAGTACTTGCGAGGTCGCCGGCTGCTGACAATGCACGCCGTTTTCTGGCCCATTTCGGACATTATTTGCGGCGTTCAGATGCTTGGGGGCTTTGTGGCCGGGGCGCTGATGGCCATCGACGGCACGATCAGTGTGGGCACCTATCTCGCCTATGCCGGGCTGGTCATCTGGATAATCTGGCCGATACGCAACTTGGGCCGGCTCGTGGTGCAGATGTCAACTGGGCTGGTTTCGTTCAACCGCGTGATGGAGGTCATCCGGCAGGAGCGCGAGCCGTTGTTGGAAGGCACGTACCAGCCTGTAGGTGATGTACGCGGCGCGATCGTCTTCGATGACGTCAGCTTTGCTTACAATGATGAGGCGGCCGTGCTGCACAACATCAGTCTTCGAGTGCAGCCGGGAGAATCGGTTGCATTGTTGGGCTTCACCGGATCTGGAAAGACGTCGCTGGTGAACCTGCTGCCGCGTTTCTACGATTACACCAGCGGTTGCCTGATGTTGGATGGGGTCGATCTGAAGGAATACTCGCGCGCCACCTTGCGCAGCCTGATTGGCATCGTGGAGCAAGAACCGTTCCTGTTCTCGCGCACCATTCGCGAGAACATCACCTACGGCGTCGGGCGCGAAGTAGCTGACGAAGAGGTGTTTCAAGCGGCGCGCGCGGCAGCAATCCACGACGTGGTTTTGAGCTTCCCTGAAGGCTACCAGACGCTGGTGGGCGAGAAAGGTGTGACCCTTTCCGGAGGCCAGAAGCAGCGCGTGGCCATTGCCCGCACCCTGCTTAAGAATCCACGCATCCTGATCCTGGACGACGCCA
>JAICPS010000389.1 GCA_025929715.1 Anaerolineae bacterium
CTCGACGAATTTGAGCTGTTGGCGGCGAACGAGCGACTGACGCCTTATTTCTTCGCCCGTTTGCGCGGTCTGACCACAAAATACGGCCTGGCTTTTCTTACGGCCAGCCAGCGACCGCTTTTTGACATCACGGCCGACGAAGAAATTCTCAGCTCGCCTTTCTTTAATATTTTTGTGACGCTTCCGCTCGGATTATACAGCGTGCAGGAAGCGCGCGGTCTGTTGGCAACACGCCTGGAAGGCACTGACGTCTCGTTTCCTGCCCCACTCTGCGATCATCTGCAGTACCTCGTCGGCCCTCATCCGTTCTTCCTACATATTGCAGGTTACCACGCCTTTCAGGCGCTGAGCGAAGGCCGGTCGCTGATCAATCAGCAGGAACTATTTCAGTTAGACGCTCCCATTGAGGTTGAGTCTGACAGCCACTTAAGCTATTTATGGCAGAATCTGTCCGCCGACGAACAGTATGCCTTGACCATACTCGAAGGTCCTGTCGACAGCATGCGCCTGCTTGAGCAGCAATGCCTGGTACACAACTCAGGTGGTGAGTACAGATACACGAGCGAAATCCTGCGCCGTTTCGTCAGGCGACAGCAAGTGTCCGGCGTGATACAGGCCGGTCCCTTTGTCATCGACGAACAGCGGCACACGGTTCACGCCAATGGAACAGAGCTGAGCCTGACGACGTCGCAGTTCGACCTTTTTGCCCGCCTGACCCAACAGGCCGGCCAGGTCGTTCACAGCGAAGAGCTCGAAAAAGCCGTCTGGGGCGAAGTATTAGTAGATGATCCGGACCGTCTGAAGACGTTGATCAAGCGTTTGCGCCGTGCCCTTGAACCGTATGACAGCTGGATCGTGAGCGAGCGCGGCGTTGGATACGCGCTACGATCCCCATCATAAGTTAGCCGGACCGGCCACCGTGAGTCAAGAACACGATTGGTCGCAACCGGCAGATTAAAAATGTCATGCATTTGGTCTGTTTATAGACGGACTTTTCTGCGCATCATGCTGCTAGGCGGCGTGGTCTTGTCTAGCGCAGCATCGCCTTTATTGGCGCAAACAGACGAAAGCTCCCCTATCACACCTTCCGCATATTGGCAGTACGATGCGCCGGGACCGCTTGGCATGGTCGCGGTTGCCGATGTAGACAACAACGGCGTAGATGATTTCGTCGCTGTTACCGAAGGATACCAGGCTGTCCTGTTGGATGCGACGGGCCGCGCTCAATGGTCTTACCAGACGCTCAGACAAGATCCGATCCTCCATTTGGCGACCGTTAATGTCGATGGCGCGCAAGATCCGCTTCTAGAGATTCTACTGGCGACCGAAGACGAGCTGATCCTACTTGCCCACGATGGCCAGCTAACCTGGCGCAAGCCACTGGATCTTCCCCCAATTCCAACGGTTATGTTAACCGGCGCCAGCAGCGATGCCCTGCAGCGTTCCATGAACAACCAGCCTGTGAATCTCTCAGGGTTGGATCGGGACGGCGATGGCAATGAAGAGTTACTCGTCTTGCTTCATTCCGGCCTCGTACAGCTTTATGATGCTCAGGGCGACCTGCTCTGGAAATATCCCGAGTCGCCGCCGATCAGTGATGAACCAATACCTCTACTGACGTCCGGCGACCTAGATCGCAACGGAACTCCTGAGATCGTCCTTAGTTACTATATTCGATACAGCAGGCTTGTCGTACTGGATAGTGACGGTCACCCGCGTTGGGAGCGGGCTTTGAGCGGCCGTATTACAGCGTTAAATCTTGTCGCCTGGGACGATCACAGTCCTCTGGACATCGCCATCGGCAAGGATTTCCGCAATGAAGAACGACGAGTCGTTGTCTACGACGTCACGGGTGTCGAACGCTGGTATCGCACACCGAACAGAACCGTTACAGTTCTGCAGACGGTAGACCTTTCTCAGGGTCGGGCGCTGCTTGTGGGCGCCGATGTTGGAACTGTAACGGCTTACGACCGTGAAGGACGTCGCTTTTGGCGCTACCTGCCATCCACCTCGAACCGGGCCATTGTCTCGATTTCGCCCCACAGTTTACAGGCCGTTGAGGAGGGACAGCCCGCCGTGTCCTTTACCATGGCGCCAACCAGTTCAGAGGGTAACGAGACGGCCGTCGTCGTGCTGCTAGATGAGAGCGGTCGCGAACTACAGCGCTTCCAATCTGCCTCCGCGACGGGACAGACGCGTCTGGTAGACGTCAACGGGGATCAGATCAACGAGCTTATGCTGGCAAGTTTTGGCACGCTTTCGCTCACTGATCCTGGAACGGGCGCGCGCAAGAATGCGCAGGCGTGGGACTATCGTCTCTTTGCTGCGCCGCTTTCTACGCTCGTAGCCGATCTAAACCAGGATGGCGAAGATGAACTTCTGATCGGTACTCGCGATGGCCAGCTTCACATTTTGGAGAGCAATACCGGCCAGGCGGGCTCCATCGTCAATCCGGGGGGTGAGGTGAGCCATCTCGCCCTGTTGCCGCCAGGCTCCGGCCGCGAAGAAACGCTCATCGTTGCCGTACATAATCACGCAGCAGATCCTGCGCAAGAAAGCCCGGCTCAGGGCTATGTAGAGCTGATTCAGCCATCGGGTCGTGTTGTTTGGACGAATCCTATCGCACTTGCAGGTGCGGTGACAGGGCTCGCAACCGGAAATATCAATCGTGATAGCGCCCACGAGATCATTGTCAGCAGCAGCGAGGGCGAGCTGGTCGCGTATTCATCGGGGCCACGCGAACTATGGCGCGCGCATGTTCCTGGAAGCGTGCAACAACTCATACTGCTGGACAATGACGGCGACGGCCAAATGGAGATCGTCGTAGCCACCGACCGCAATCAGATTCTACGCTATGAGGGCGGCGGCGATGGGGAGGTGTTGGCCTATCTGAATTTACATCAGGTTCAACAATTGGCGCCTCTCGCGCCGGTGCAGGATAACGAACGGGCGTTTTTGCTGGCTACCGACGACGGTCTGCTGAGAGCTTTGTCATGGAGCGGGACACAACCCTGGCAATGGCAGCTGGATGAAGGCCACGTGACGCATCTGCGGCAAGCTGGAGAGTCGCTTCTGGTCGCCACCAGCGAGGGCCGGCTGCTTAATCTGAATGTAGCTGAAAATGACCTCATCTGGCAGCTTGAGAATCGGGGCGAGATCAGCGCCCTATACTGGGGAGATCTCGATGGAGGCGGCGCTCGTGATCTGGCAGTCGGAACACGCGGCGGACAGATTTTTCTATACACGAGCGATGCGCGGCAATGGGATAACGTCAACCTGAGCAGTAATAGTAGTGTATTTGCCCTGGCAGGCGTCCATCGTGGGCCTGACCAACAGGCGCAGCTTGCAGTCATCAGTGACAACGGCGTCGTACAGCTCTATGAGGCCAAGCCTAACCGGCCGCCTCTATTAATCGATCCGCGCGTCGACGTCGCATCGGGCCGCTATGACGTGCGCGTAACCGTCGTCGAAGAAGAGGGCGACGAAGTAAACGTCGCTCTTCAGACGTTTGACGCCGAGACAAATGAATGGATCACCATCGAGGAGCGCACCACGGGAGGACGCGCTGATCTTTTGTTCCCCATCTCGCCTGTCAGAACGGATGGGCTGCGTTATCGATTTGCCTTTAGCGACGGCACGCACAGTGGCTTGGTGACGCCGCCGGTAGGGCCGCCGGGACAAACGCTTAGCTCGCTCCGCTCGGCGCTTATCGCGCCCGCGCTTATCCTGGCTTCGCTAATCAGTCTAGTTCTGGTGATACGCCAATCATTCACCGTCGAATCGCGCGCCCGCCGGTTCTACAGGCGGTTGAAGCAGCAGCCTACGGCAACGCTTTCGCTGCTGGAAGAAGAGTACCGGCGGACTCAGGGCTCAGCCGATTTTCTGCTGAATCTCGGCAACCGGGCTCGACTCGATCGCAACCGGCCCTTGATTAACCTCCTTGATGGTCTGTACTTACTAGGTGGCAGGCCGGGCGCTGCAATCGTAATTCTGGATGGTGCGCTGCAGGATGCTGAAGCGCTTTCGCCGGCCTGGGACTATCTGCGACGCTGGCAGTCAACCGTTGCACTCAGTCGTGACATGATCGAGGCTCCAACGGTGACCGAACTTACCCTGCTTCGCCCGCAGCTTGCACAGTTTTTGGAGATTTACGACGGGGCGCTTCCTACAGGCGGTCTGCGACCGTTCTTGCCTGTTCTAAACAGTCTTCGCGATAGTGAGCGGGTCGATCTGGCCGAAGATCGCATCGTCTATTTGCATGAAGCTCTTGTCCTTCTGCGCCAGATCGGGGAGGGTAGCAGCGACCAACCGGCGAGCATTGAAGCCGACATCCGGCGACCGCTACAAGAGCGCTTATCGGGTCTAGTCAGCGCCGATATGGAGCTGTTGCGCGGCCAGGCTCAACTAGCCGCCACACTGAAGACAAAACGCATCGTGCCTGAAAATGGACAGACCTTAATCGCCGTGGAAGTCCGCAACACGGGTCGTGCTGCGGCTCGCAACGTCACCATAACCGTGACTGAGGATGCCGCGTATGAAATTGACAGCCTACCCGAGCAGGCCGCTGTCCTTTCACCTGGCCGAGGAATCGTCGTCGAGTTCCGTCTGCGTCCGCGCGTGGAAGATCGCTTCCGCGTCGCTTTTTCCATCACCTACGACGATCGAAGCCAGGTACAGCGGCACATGCTCTTTGCGGACATGGTCAACTTATTGCCACCCCAGCCCGATTTCAGCCCCATCCCCAACCCC
>JAICPS010000721.1 GCA_025929715.1 Anaerolineae bacterium
GACCGGACGCCAATGTTGGATTGGTTACAGGATGTTCTGCAATCGTGGGTCTCTTATACCCAATGGACAACGGCCCAAAGCGGCGTTCATTTTCGTCAAGTAGAATGCGGTAACCAGCCGCCGCCAGCGAAGGTGTAACATGCTGAGCAAGCGTGATCCACACCAACGTAAGGCGGTAGATGCGGCGATAAATAAGATCGAGAACAGGGTGGAAACCGGCGTTCACAAAGCCACGGACTGAGGGCCGGTTCTGGCGCGATGCTCCAATCCAGATCCGTGAAACGCGTTCGTCGTGCAACTGATAAATGAGATGGCTCAGGAGGGCGCTGTAGCAGCGCTGACCGCGCCAGGCGGGAACCGTGGCGCAGTCCCAGATGTAAGCTTCGTTATGTTGGAGATTGAAGCACCGCTCAAGCTCACCGACGTATTCAGGCCCGTGCGTCACCCAGCCATAAGTGGCGATCTGGTCGTTTGTCTTCAGAATGAAGCAGCGCCTCTTCTCCTGCAGTCGTTCCCAGAGCGGCTCCGGGGTAGATAAACCCATCGCCGCTGCAAGATCGTCAAGCCCGGCGTCATCTACTTCGCCGAATGACGTCTTGACCCGCGCGGCACAAGGCTCTGGCAGGCCGTCGCTGGTCTCGAATGCCCAGAGGGTGCCATGCTCGACGGCCGAACGGTCCATGCGTTCAACGGTCCTGCGATGCTAAATGCTAAAAAATACGTTTCGCGCCTTGTCGATAACGTCGGGATCGCCGGTTGCTTCACCGCCCTGGAAACGCTGATATGTGGTAAGCACCATGTCGGAGGGGTGAGCAAAGTGAAATACCGTTTCGACGTCGCCCAGGTCGTCGACAGGTTCGTAGTTGAATTGGCCATCTTTGACGGTAGCTTTCCACTGGCCGCCCCACTCGCCATCGACCTTGACGCCGTAGGTGATGTCCACGCCTTCCGCCGCTTCCTGGTCGACCGAATACTGCCAGATAATGAACATATAGGGAAGCAATACACCGGCCGTGCGCTCGTCGAGCCTGGCATCCTTATCGCCCAGGCCCCAGTGCATATCCCAGCTGTGAACGCCGTAGTCCATTATCTGGAAGGCGGGATAGCAAAATGAGGGGAGGGGCCCCGAGAAAGCGTGTGACACCATGAAATTATTCCATTCATCCTCTGTGAGATTCTCGAAGTTGCTCATCAACCGGTCCGAGGCGGACTTGAGGCGATTGATCGCTTCATCGCGCGAGAGGCTGCGGTGGGCCAGGGCGCCCCGGTTCAAAGTTTCAGCCATTACCACCCAGCCAAGCGGCGCCGGAGCTTCCTCGCCTCGTGTGGCCAGGTCCCAGCGATTGAGATAGCCCTCGCTCACATCGATCATGTGTCCGACGAGATCGCGGACCTCCCATCCCTCGCAACGGGTGTCGACGTTCCAGTTGGCCGGGTTATCAATCACATCATAAAATCTGCTGCGTTCAGTGCGCACGACATCGAGCACCGTATCTTTGCTGCTATATTCCATTGGGTTGATGGCCATGGTCGTTCCTCCTCATTTGTAACTGTGCCAGGCACGTGGATTTCAAGGGCAACTTTGAAAAGCGGCGGGGACGGGTTATGGTCCTTTTCCTACTCTATTTCTAGACGGTTCGCTGTAGTCGCTAGGTACATAGGAAGTCGTCGCCGGTAGGATAAAGGTAACGGTAATATTAGCACAGAAAGTGATATTTGGTAGCGAACGAGTATCACAGACGGCGAGCGTCCTGCTCCCACTCGCGGGCAGGATGCCCGCGGTCCGACGTAATGCACTGAGGAAGCCGTTATGCAATCCAGTCCCGACCGAATCCTGACAACGCACGCGGGCAGCTTGCCGCGGTCGCGTTCGCTGATTGCGCTGCACAAGGCGAGGTATGAAGGCGAGGCGATTGAAGAGGCCGTACTGGCGCAGACCATCGAGGAGGCGACACACGCCGTCATTCGAAAGCAGATCGAAGCCGGCATTGACATTGTAAATAACGGCGAACTGGGGCGCGAAAGC
>JAICPS010000201.1 GCA_025929715.1 Anaerolineae bacterium
ATTCGGTCGAGCGCCTGTCCATTTGTTTCCGGTAATCGTCTGCGTTTAACTCACTTCTCGTTTCAGCCATTCAGCATTCTCCTGTAGCGTTTCAACAGTACGTCGTGGCGTCATGTCGAGGTTCTTAAGCTGGTTGTAGCCGTAATAGAGAAGGAAGCCGCCTAGCGCGGTCACAAGGACGCCTACGATCAGCGCGGCTAACCAGGGTTCCATGACCTCGGCCAGGGCGATGATTGCCGTCGCTATAAGCGCCAGAGCGCCTGCGTAGAGGACCAGACCGCCGGCGGCGAGCAGAGCTGCGTTTCTGGCGGCCTCTGTGGCCCGCTTCTTCAGCTCCAGCCTGGCGAGCTGCACCTCCTGGCGTACCAGCGTGCGCGTCTCGCGCGTTAACTCGCCGACCAGCTCTCCGAGCGTGCGTTGGTCCTGCGGCTGTCCGTCATTCGACTGCTCGCGCCAGGATTGCTGCTGCATAGTGGGATCGTGGTAGGGGTCGTAACGGTATGAGCCGTCTCGTAGCGGTTGTCCTTCGGGCAGGTCGCGCTCCGGTCGGTCGTAGATGGAGGGATCATGTCTTACGCGTGTCATAAATCCTCCTTGTTGCGGGTCGTGCCTGTGGTTCCGGTTGTGCCGGTGGTCCGCGTCGTACCAGTGGTTCCGGTTGTCCTTGCGGGTAAGTCGGTTTCACCGGTCCCGGTATAGCCCGTGTACATGCCTTGCCGGCCGTAGTCGCTGCTGTAGCCGCGCTGCATGTAGCCCTGGCCGTACCTGCCTCGATAATAGTCGTAGTCAGGTTCGCTGCTCTTGAAGAAGCGGGCAACCAGCACGCCCAGACCAAATGCAGCACCGAGGAAGACCTCCGGCTGCTGGCGGGCGAAATTGGTGGCATCGTTGATCAGCTCGTCGACGTTCTTAGAGCTAAGGTAGGAAGAGGCGTGCTCGATCTGGTTGGCAATCTGGTTTGTGTAGCGCGCCACATTTTCCTCGTTCTGATTTTGAAGCTCATTGCCGGTCGTGCGAAATGCCTGGGCAATGGTATTCAGCTCCGAGGTGACCTGGCTCTTGCCGGTGTCGACCATCGAACGCGCTTCTTCTTTGGCCATGCTAGCCATGCGGCGGGTTTGATCTTCTGCTTCGTGGGCGATCTCCTGCGCTGTGTCCTGCGCCTTTTGGCGCATGCCGCCGTCCTTCTGGTCTCGTTCTGTTACACTCGTGGGATTACTTTCGTGACTTGTCACTTTTTTGCTCCTTTATCTGATTGAAGCTTCACTTCTGTTTATGAGGATGTACAACCTACTTCAATGATAAGTTGCCATAATTCTGACACAATAGGGTAAATCCCTACCTACCTCTGGATATTGCCCTACCTTGGTACTATCTGAGCGTATATCTAGGATTTCGTGCCCTTGTTGGTTTATAATGACCGATGGCGCTGTCATGCTGAGTGAAACGAAGCATCTCGCTGCACAGAGATTTTCGCTCCGAAGTCGCCCCTGCATGGGACTCGCTCAAGATGACGGTTGCATACAGAGATTCTTCGCTTCGCTGACGCCCATGCATGGGACTCGCTCAGAATGACAGTTAAGGAGGCCCACAGTGAACAGTAAATATTCATGGCTTGCAGCAGGTATCGCCGCGGGGCTGGTGATGGTGGCGGCCCTTGTAATTGCCCGTCCCAGCGCCCTGGCGCAGAATGGCGGCCCGGGACAATCGGCAGTCGAGGTGGTCGTAGGGACCGGATTTACTTACCAGGGGTACCTGGACGATGGCGGCGGCGCGGCCGATGGCCTATACGATTTCGAGTTCGCACTCTACGACGCGGCGGAGGCCGGAAATCAGGTCGGCGCCACGCTGTCGATTAACGCCGTGAACGTTTCCGAGGGGCTGTTCACGGTCCAGCTCGACTTCGGCACAGGCGCGTTTGGCGGAGGCGCGCGCTGGCTGCAGATTGGCGTGCGTCCGGCAGGCGGCGGCGCGTACACCACGCTTAGCCCGCGCCAGGAGCTCTCACCCGCGCCGTCGGCCCTTTCCCTGCCTAACGTTTACACGGACGAGTCCATCAATTTCGTGGGCGTGGGCCGCAACTTCCGCATCAGCAGTAACGAAGTGTTTGGCGTGCGTTACGAGGGAGCGGCTAACGATTATGGCGGTATGTACGTGGAAACCGCCCACCCGAATGGTTGGCCTTTTTACGGGTATGCCACCGACGGCTCCTTCCGCGCCTGGACATACTACGACGGCACGACGGGAGCCTGGCAACTCTATAACGCCGGTGTGCGGCTCCGCATTCACAACGAAGGGCGCGTGGTGGTTGGCCCCAGCGCCGACTATAGCCTGGTCATTTCGAACACCACCGGCGCCGACGGAATCAGAATTTACGATACCGCAGACGACGCGATTCAGGTCGGCAGCGATCCGGACTATTCAAATTATGGCCTCTATATCCCCAGCCCGGGTGTGTCTACTTACGGACTGTGGCCCAATACGGCCGAGGCCAACGGCGATTGGGCGCTGTTTACAGTGGATGACATTGAGGTGGGCACCGTGACCCTGAGCGCCCTGTCGTTGGTGGCACGCGTGACCGGTGAGGAGGCGCTGACGGTGGGAGATGTTGTGGCCGTCACTGGCGCGGGCGACCCGCTGCCTGGCGCGCAGTCGCGCCTGCCAATGGTGCGTGCGGCTGTTGGGACCGAATACAGCGGTGTGATTGGCGTGGTGCAGAGCCGCATGGTGTGGGAGGTGGCGCCGGGCAAAGAGGATGAAGGCGCGATGTCTCTGCAGAGCGCGACTGGACCCGCCGAACCGGGCGATTACGTGTCACTGGTGGTCTTTGGCGTGACCGAGGTGAAAGTGGACGCCGGAGCGACCATTGCCGCGGGCGACCGCTTGACCGCTGGTGGCAGCGCCGGCAGCGTCCGCGCCCTGCAAACGCGCTCGGTCGAGGGTATGACCGTGACCGAAGGAGCTCAGGTGGTTGGCATCGCCCTGGAGGCGCCGGTGGAAGGGCGCGAGACGATAGCGGTGTTCGTGACGCTGCGGTAAGAACGTACAGCGATTTGGTAAATCGCTGGGAGGTCTAAATGCGAAAAAAAGTCATTTTCGTCACCGTGCTTGCGTTGCTCCTCACGCTCGGCTCAGTGCTCGTCGCCGCGCCGGACGCACCCGCAGGCGCCCTGTCAATCCCGTGGTGGACAGTCGACGGCGGCGGCCGGACGAGCAAGGGCGGCCAATTTGCCCTGAGCGGGACGGCCGGGCAGCCCGACGCAGCGGTGATGGGCGGCGGACCCTATACGTTGCAGGGTGGCTTTTGGAATCCGACCAGCGGGGCGATCAGCGGCGAGGTCGGATACCAACACTTTTTGCCGGTTGTAAGGAGGTAAGCTCAGTAGAAGCACACGACCACCGTGGCATAGCGCGCGTGAAAACTATTTGATAAACTACACCAGTAGAATGTCACGACTGTCGCTATTCGTACTGCTAATCATTCTAATGGTGGGAGCTATCGGGCAGCCGGGCGGGTTGGCCGTCTGCGCCCATGGCAGCCTGCGGATTTCTGGTGATGCCAGGGCGAACGATCCCTGTGTTGAAGGCATCATGGGTACGACGCAGGCGGCAGCCGCACGCACCGATTGTCACTGCCACGGCATGCTATTGCCATCGTCTCCCGGCGAACCCGCCGTTTCTGGGTTTGCCGCTCACTTTTCAGAGCTGTTCTCTACACCGTACAGCTTCCGCGAACGACCCCCCAGCCCCCCTCCCCGCGTGTAAGTTAGATACGCGGCGCCTTTACACAGAGTCCCACGGAGTTCTGGCACAGAGATCCACGGAGAGGTTTCATGCGAAGCACCCTCCAGTAGGCGAACCTCTGTGGATCTTCGTGCAAAACTCGGTGTATCTCTGTGTAAACAGATGCTTCGTGTAACGCTTTGAGACAACAAGCCAACGATTTGTCCTCCAACTAAATGGAGACCCACTCTTTGTCAAGTTAAGAGGTTATTGTGGAGAGAACCTTATGTCAAGAAAACAATCACTTTCTATCCGCGCCCGCCGCGCCGAGTATCGCGCGCAGCAGAAGCGGCGGCGCGCGGTTATCGCCCTCAGTATCGCCGGCGCCCTGATTGCCGTGGCCATCATCGCTGGGATCCTTCTGCAACAGCCGGCAATAACGGCCGACGAGGTCGTTTTACCGCTGACACTCGAGTCGCCGCCGAACGCGGAGGGCAAAGCGTGGGGCCCGGCCGATGCGCCGGTTCTCGTCGAAATTTTCGCCGATTTCCAATGCCCGTTCTGCGCCCGCTTCTCCATGGACTCGGGT
This sequence comes from Anaerolineae bacterium, assembly GCA_025929715.1. Lineage (GTDB taxonomy): Bacteria > Chloroflexota > Anaerolineae > Promineifilales > Promineifilaceae > JAAYYY01. The sequence continues at coordinate 4,313 of JAICPS010000201.1, forward strand.
CGCCAGATGGTCGAGACCTATGGCGGCAGCGGGCAAGTACGCGTCGAATACAACCACTTTGCCTTCATTGGCCCTGAATCGCGGCAGGCCGCCCAGGCGGCCGAATGCGCGGGTGAACAGGGCAAATTCTGGCAATATCACGACACCCTTTTCGGCAACCAGCGAGGCGAAAACGAGGGCGCGTTTAGCGACGACGCCTTACGCGCCTTTGCCGCCGCGTTGGAGTTGGACGAGGCGGCGTTCGAGCAGTGCCTGGCGTCCGCCCGCTATGAGGACGAGGTACAGGCCGATACTGCCGCCGGCCAGCAGCGCGGCGTGCGCTCGACGCCCACGCTGTTTATCAACGACGTAAAGGTAGAAGGCGCGCTACCCTTCGCGGACCTGCAGGCGCGCATCGAAGCCGCGTTAACCGAGTCGGGAAGCGGGCGGTGAAACGAGAAAGATATGTGGTGACGGTGCAGGAATACGGCCCCATCCTGGCGATGACCGTCGCCTGGGTCGCCATGCTGGGCAGCCTTTACTACAGCGAAATTCGCGGCTTTGTGCCCTGCGAGCTATGCTGGTACCAGCGCATCTTGATGTACCCGCTGGCGCTGATCATCCTGATCGGCGCCGTGCGCCACGACGATTATCTCCCCGGCTACGTACTGCCCTTCTCGCTGCTCGGCACCGGCGTATCGACCTACCACTACCTGATCCAGCAAGGCCTGTTCGGACCGACCAACGCCTGCAGCGTGGGCGTCCCCTGTAGCCTGCGCTACGTGAATTATGCCGGTTTCGTAACGATTCCTTTTATGGCGCTGGCGGGGTTTTTGTTGATTTCGGTGGTGATGGGGGTGGTGTATTGGAGTTTTAGACGGGTGAGTGAGAGTTGACGTCTGGGAGGTGACCGGCGCTTTGGAAGTGCCGGTCACCCGCGGAACCGCGATAGGTTAAGCAACGACGAATCTCAAGTGTAGAAGACGCCAACTCCCGCACGGACTAGACGACGAGCACAGGGCGGTCGGCGTGGTCGATGATCTCCTGTGCCAGGTCGTCCAGCAGGAAACGTTCCCACCGGCTTCCCCGATGAGCGCCGATAATCAGCAGATCGTAATCGCCGCTACGCGCTTCCTCGAGGATTTCTGCCACCACCAGCCCGTGCCGGACTTTCACCTCCAGATGGACGCGCAGCTGTGGCATGAGTGCCAAATCCCCCTCGAGTAGCTTGCCTACAGGCGTGTGCTCTTTCATCAGCGCTTCGGCGTCGGCGCGTAGCTCCCAGTCCTCCACGCCTGGCCCTGCAGCCATCTCTGACATGACGTGCAGCACGGTGATTGTCTCGGCAGATTCCAACAGCTGCATCAGTCGGCCCATGAGCCGGTTCAACACCGACGGATCACGTCCTCCCTCGCACACGAGTATCCGTTTTGGCGGCCGCAACTGGCCGCGCGCAAGTAGCACCGGGCACGGCATTCGCTCCAGGACGCGCTCGACCGTGGGCGCGAGGATTCGTTTCGGCAACCGACTATGCACGCGCTCGCCAAGAATAAGCAGGTCCTGGTCTGTTTCCCGGCACACAAGCACGATTTGCTCTGCAGGCTGGCCGGCTCGCACTATTGTCTGTACCTCGACGCCCGCCGGCAACTGCGATTTCGCCCACGCCAGAATTGCCTCGGCCTGGGCGTGCATCGCCGCGTTTTTGACGACCGTTAACACTGTAACCGCAGCGCCGGTCGCCTGAGCAATGTAGCCGCCCAGGCGAAGGGTCGCGTGCGAATGAGGGGCGCCACCAGTCGCAATAAGGATGCGCATGTGCTCGCTCAGCCTCCTTATAGAATAAGCAAGATTAGAGGCACGATTAGTATCGTTAGCATAAATACCGCCAGATTGCGATTGTTATTGGCGATCCAGTCTACTGCGTTGAGCATCAGGTCGTGATAGCGATGGTAAATAAAGGTCAGGATGAAGATAGAGACGACGGTAATGCTGACCATTTCGACCAGGACCACAGTAAACGCCAACGGGTTGTTCAACAAGACGGCCGCCAATAACGTATCGATAAATGTCGTGATGTTAGCGCCCATGATATAGGGGATGACGTTCTCGCGCCGTACAAAGCCACGCTGGCTCAACGGCACGAGGATGCTCAAACTCACGCTGACCGACATGGAGATGAATGTAACGAGCGCTCCCAACACCAACATCACCCACGGCCGATAGACGAGGCGTGACATGCGCCCTACATGGCTTTCCTTGAGCGACATTTGAGGCAGGCACTTGTCAAAGAGGTTAAAGCTAATAATGATGATTCCCAGACCGACTAGAAAGAGGGACCAATCCGGCACAATGGAGAGCAACAAGGCGGCAACCGGATCGAAGATGAGCTCTGTCGCCGAGTTCAGAACGGCGCCCGACTCCAACTGCACGGTATTCAGCCAGCCACGGTCGAGCAGTAACACGCCAACCACGAGCCCGGCAAGATAGGTCGTGCCGGTCACGATGAGCGACAGCAAACCCATGCTCAGGCTTGTGGAACGATCGCGACCGCGCAGGACGTAGATGAAGCCGATGAAGAGCACGATAAAGCTCGCACCGAGGCGACTGCCGGTAATCATGGCGAAGGCGCCAAGGGTGTCGATGATACCGGCGTCAAAGAAGGCGAGCGCCGCAGCAGCGACCGGTGAGCCGCTCATGACGACGTAGGCAAAAAGCCAGCCGAATCCGAGGCTGTTGGCGGCATTGGTTACCCGAAAACGGTCGCGTACTAGTGGACCGACGTCGCGCGCGCCCTCCTTCATGAGGGTAATTGCCAGGATGAACAAAAACAGGCTGATTAGAAACAGCGCCACTTTACCAAGCCGGCGTAACGCAGTTCTCCGTACCCAAAACGATTCCGCCGCCGTCGTCTCTGTGGATCGACCGTCTACTCTGTTCAACGGATCGCTCATGGTCGCTTGCGAAGCTCCTTTTCCTGGCGATCAGGACAGGGTGATTACGCCACCTAGCAACCAATCATGTCAATCGTGTTGCGTTGAAGACGTGCAGACTGACTAAGCGAGGCGTAAAGGAGCAACTATAACATAATCGGGAGTCACAAACCTGTAATAGCCGAAAAACGAGCAGGTATACCGCAGCGGGCCATCCATTCTTTTTTTACTCGAAACTGGGATTAGTAGAGGTTATGAGAGGGACGTGTGTAGGAGCTCGTTTACCAGCTGTGCCGGCCGAAATTGATCTGTCTCGGGCTGAAACACAATCTCGTGCTGATAACAGTAGTATAGGTTATGCCAGCGCGCCATCGCACGTTCCCACTGCGGCTTCTCCAACCTGTAGCGAACTTTGTTTGCAGCCGCCCGCACAAAGTAAAACACAGTTATAGCCACAAAGTAAAGGACCGCCATAACGAAGAAAACACTAAATATCTCGCCGAGAGACTCATCTTCAGGGTCGAGAAGCACAGCTGCGGGGAAAAGAATGAAGCAAAGCAGCGCCATGAAGCCCATAAAACCAAAAGTTAGCTTCTCCCAGCAACTTCCTATCGTCCCGCGCGGTGCTGCAGGCGCGGCTGGAGCCGCGAGCAGGGTCAGGATGTCGCTTTCTAACGCTTCGTG
>JAICPS010000565.1 GCA_025929715.1 Anaerolineae bacterium
ACCGGCGTGGGGGTAATCGAGCCACACGGACGCATCGTTGAAGGGGAAGAAATACTCATTATACATTCCCAGCGGGTTGCCGGTCTGAGAAGCCAAAAGACAGTAGCCGCCATCCTGATCTTCAGGACCCTGGTCGTAAGCGATGATCCAGCGGTCGGCCTCTTCATCGTACAGCACGTTTGGATCATAAAGCCCAGAAGTGCAGCTGGCCAGGCTGAAGACATTTTCAGCCGCCGTGGGACCAAAGAGCACCGTACCGGTCTTGTCATAAATGGCGAGTGCCACGTTGACTACGGCAATGATATGATTAGGACCGGCCGCCATCTCGGGATCGGGCGGAACCGACCCGCCGCTGTCGTTATAATCCAGGGCATCAAACGAAGTGCCGAGTATTGGCGCCGCCATTTGTGGGCCGCTTTGTGCAATCTGCACGCCCTCATCCGGCTCCTGGGCCAGCGCTTCCTCAATCATGAACGCCATCTCTGCTTCGCTCACAATCGAATCGTTCTCGTCCAGGTCAATTTCGCCCCGCAGCCAACGCTCGTACATGCTATCGGCGCTGTGCGTGTCGATCTCGACTTCCGAGAAATCGACGACTGCCGGCGACACCGGATCGTGGACGACGCTTCGGCCCACTTGCACGTCACCCTGGACGGCCGCGCTGGAGCCGGCCGACGAAAGATTACTAAGCGCCTGCAAGCGCGCCAGGCCTTCGGGTTGCAGCCCACCGGGCCGTCCCAAAAGCCACACGCCAAAGGTCAGTAAAACAAACAGCAACAACATTCGCGCGATCTTATTCCGATTCATCGTCATATAACCCTTTACCTTTGTTTCAATTTGTGGGCGAGGAAAATGCGCCCGAGATTAACCAGAACAGCATCCATTGTAGCACATTACGCCATCTGCCGTGTGCACTTGCCTTTATTAACGCGAAACAGCGCTAATTTCCCGCATTCGCCTCAGCCACCTATGGCGGTCATTCGCGCCAATTCGATGCCAAAAAATACGGGCGCTTGCTTGCACAGACATTCGTGGCAAAATTCGCCTATGCCCATTCGCCTGATGGTTTTCGACGTAGACGGCGTGCTCACCGACGGGGAGGCGCAGGCCCTCGACCTGGCGCTACTTCGGCAACTCGCGGAAATGAACCGGCGGGCGCGGAAGGACGCTACGTTGCCGGCGGCGACGATCTGCAGCGGCCGTCCTGCTCCCTACGTGGAAGTGATGCTGCAGGCTATCGACGGCCACCTGCCTGCGGTCTTTGAAAACGGCGCCGGCCTCTACGTGCCAGAAAATTACCGTTTTCTGCCGCATCCCTCGCTCAACAGCCACGCGCCGATGATCGACGTGCAGCGCAAGCTGTCCGAGACGCTAGTCCAGCGCGGTTACGCTTATTTCCAACCCGGCAAGGAGTACTCGCTCTCCCTGTTTGCCACCGATCCAGATGAAACCCCTCACCTGCAGGAAGAGGCGGTTGTGGCGCTGGGCGATCTGTGCGCAGAGGTCGACTTCACATATTCCCCGTCCTGCCTCAACATTCTGCCGCGCGGCATGCACAAGTGGAAAGGGATCGAATTTCTGGCCAGCTACAGCGGCTACCACGCGGCCGAAATGTTGGGCGTCGGCGATTCCGACGTGGACGTGCCTTTCCTGCTCAACGTCGGCTACAGCGCCGCCCCGGCCAACGCCAACGACGCCGTCAAGCAAATCGTGCAGTACGTTGCCCCGCGCCGCTCAAGTGAGGGGGTGCGCGACATTCTCAGCCATTTCGGGATATCTTATCCAGCAGGTCCAGGAGCTGCAGCGGCTCCCTGATCGTATATCGTGGAATTTCCCAGTCGTCGGCCGGCTCCTTCGGCCGTCGCGGCGCCCAGTCTAGCCACACGGAAATCAGGCCCAGGCGGTTCGCTCCCTTCACGTCGCGCTCCAGGTGGTTGCCCACCATGAGTACTTGCCCATACTCTTGCGGCGCGACTCCTATTGCCTGCAGCGCGTGCTCAAACATGCGGCGGTCCGGTTTTTCCACCCCCACCTCGTCAGAGATGGCGAAGGCGTCAAACAGATCGTACACGCCGTGCTGCGTGAGGACGTTGTAGTACGTACCCGGCCGGCCATCGGCCACGAGCGCCAGCGGCACGCCGCGCCGCTTCAGCTCTCGCAGCAGCTCTGCCGCGCCGGGAATCAGCTCCGCGTGTAGCGTCGTCTGCGTGTCGTCCTTTATCTCGGTGGCTTCGTCGGCGAGCGTATCGCCGAAATCGAAGAAGATGGCGCGGATGAGCATAGATCAGCCTTCGTAGTGACGACTTCAGTCGCTGCCGAACGCAAACGACTAAAGTCTTTACTACGAAGCAACGGCTACCCCAACAACGCCGGCACTTCCTTCGGCAGTTGCAGCGACACCGGCGTTCCTTCGGCGAAAAACTGGTCAGGACCTGGGTTATAAAGATCCACCGTCAACAGTTGCTCCCCATCGGCAGCCACGGCAACCACGTAGCGGGCCATCGGGCCGACGTAGGTCATCGTGACCACGCGGGCGGGGGCGCCATCCTGGCCCTCGGGCTGGATGCGCAGCGCCTCCGGCCGCAGGACCACAGCCGCGCCGTTTGACGGGCTCAGCGCCGGCCGGCGGCTGCGCAACGTTTGCCCAAACACGCGGATGGTCGCGCCGTCCTGGTCCGTCGACAGTAATTCCACGGGCACAATGTTCGACAGCCCAACAAATTCGGCCACGAAGCGGTCGACCGGCTGGCGATACAGCTCGCGGGGCGTGCCTAGTTGAATCAGCCTGCCCATGTTCATGAGCGCCACCAGGTCGGCAATGCTAAAAGCCTCCTCCTGGTCGTGCGTCACGTAAACGCTGGTGATGCCCAACTGCCGCTGCACCGAGCGAATTTCACCGCGCATGCGCACGCGCAATTGTGCGTCGAGGTTAGAAAGCGGCTCGTCGAATAGCAAAACCTTGGGCCGGATCACCAGCGCCCGGGCCAGCGCCACCCGCTGCTGCTGGCCGCCCGAGAGCTGCGGCGGCGCCTTTTTCTCCTGCCCGTCCAACTCCATCAGCCCAACTGCTTCGCGCACGCGCCGGTC